>JAKAYJ010000097.1 GCA_021816385.1 Thermoplasmata archaeon | reverse complement strand
TCACAGTATGGCTTATTCCCTGACAATCCGCATGCACATATATGCAGTTCCTGATCTCCGGCCTTTATCACATATGGTCTGTCTTTTTCGTGTAACACTATTCTTGACATATCTATCTATTAATCATACCAATTAATTACTAAAGGGTTTTCATTTTTTCAAATGTAGATACTCCGTGGGTAATTTTCTGGTTTATTATAGGTGAAAATATCTCCTAGTATTTTCTTGAGACAAGGTAATCTGCGAACCATTTGAGGAATTCCTTCTGTTCCTGGTTGCCATCTATCAGGTCTGCATATCGTTTCCCAGCTTCTATGAATTTGCTGATCAGCCACCTTGAATAATCGAATGATGATGTCTCCCTTACAATTTTTTTCAGTCTTTCAAAGTCCTCATCGCTTATATTTCCTGAGTTAAGGCACTTATCTATGAAATTACGATCCAGTTCATGGGATTTCTCCATTGCCTTTATCATCAGAAGAGTCTGTTTTCCTTCGTTAACGTCACTTTTAGGGGGTTTACCAATTTCTTCCTGGGTCCCGAAAAGGCCAATCACATCGTCATGGAGCTGGAATGCAAGGCCGACCAGGTTTCCATAGGACTTCAGTGCGTGAAGATCCTCATTCCTTCCGGCAAGATATGAACCAAGTACCAGTGGCCCCTCTAGGGTATATTTTGCTGTTTTTCTGAGGTGAAGTCTAATGAGATCATTCATCTTCAGTTTTACTCCTGCACTTGAAAACATGTCAAGTCCTTCACCGTATCCTGTGGTTTTTATTATTTCTATCAGTTCACCCATTGCCCTGTATTTTACATCCAGAGGAAAGTCACTTCTGTTGAGTGCATCAAAGGAATAGTCCACTGCAAGGTCACCCGCAACTATGGCAAGTGATTCTGCCATATGTTCCCTGTCCTTGATATCTCCAAGCATTTCCTCGACCTTCCTGTGAAAACTCTTGAAGCCTCTTCTCAGATCGCTCCTGTCCATTATATCATCATGAATCAGGAAGAATGACTGGGAAAGCTCGATGCTGATTGCTGCCCTGTAAATCTCATCATCCTTTCCACCAAACATTCTGTAAGCTGTTGCAATCAGTATAGGTCTGACCCGTTTGCCTCCGTTCATCGTGTAATTTCTGAGTTCCTTCACTATCTTGATCATTTCCCTATCTTTAACATCATCTATGACAGATTGAAAATACTGTTCAAGGGCTTCATTTATCCTGTTCTTCTCCCCTTCCATGTATTTCTTGAATTTTTCTGACGAATCAGCCTCAACCATGACATGTGATTTCTTTTAACCATAAAAGTATAGAGTTTTCCCTTTATAATCATCGAATCCATGACCATGCACTGATGTCTGAGATATGCTGTGGTATGGATGAAGCAGGTAGAGGACCGGTTATAGGTCCCATGGTTATGGCAATTGTGTGCTCTGAGCAGGAAGTAATGTCATCCATTGGTGCAAGAGACTCAAAGACCCTTTCTCCTGGGTCGAGAGAGAATCTGTTTGAAAAGATAAAAGAAAGATCAGAAAGCGTGCATTTCAGGATTATAACTTCATCTGAAATAAACGAAATGATGAATATTATGACGCTCAATGAAATCGAGGAAAAGTTTGCCATAGATCTGATCAATGAATCTGGTGAAAACAGGGTTTATGTTGATGCATTTGATGTAAACGAGCAGAGGCTGTCCAAGAAACTGTCCAGTGCAACTGGAAAAGATGTAATATGCAGGCATAAGGGCGATGTCCTGTTCCCCGTGGTATCTGCAGCTTCAATAATAGCCAAGGTAATACGGGACAGAGAGATTAGAGAAATAATCCGGACTTATGGTGAAGTTGGTTCAGGTTACCCATCTGACCCAAAAACTATAGAATTCTTGAGGAAATCCATCAGGAATGGAAATGACCTCAAGCCCATAGTCAGGACTAAATGGAGTACATACATAAGGATAATGAAGGAAGAAAAACAGAGAAGACTATAATGAAGCAAGTTAATAGAGAAAAATAAAACATTAGATTAAAGTATTATTCTGAATTGTTGAACTGTGCCAGAAGAAATAAAAAACCCAGATGAACTTAGGGATAGAGATGAAATTGCAGATGATTATAATGAGAGGGGAATAGCATTCTTCAATCTTAAGAAATACCCGGATGCAATAAAGGAGTTCACCAAGGCAATAAAGATACTGCCAAACGATCCGGATTATCACTTCAACAGGGGTCTTGCCTATTATTCGATGAGGATGTATGAGCAGGCAGTAAAGGATTACAGGAACGCCATAGAAATAATACCTGAAAACGCCGATTACCATAATGCCCTTGGGGCCGCACTTGAAGATTCAGGAATGGCAAGGGAAGCTGTGGAAGAATTCAATAAGGCAATAGAACTTGAGTCAGATATACCAGATTTCTTTTACAACAGGGGAAATGCATTCTTCAAGATTGGAAAGAAGGAAGAAGCCTTAAAAGATTACTCCGAGGCTATCAGGCTTAATAGCATGGACCAGATATTCGTGTACAAAAGATATGAAACCCTGATGGAAATGGGAAGGTTTGAGGATGCACTGAAAGATATTGAAAAGGCAATTGAAATATCACCGGAGAATGGAAGCTATTACCTATTGAAATCTGATACACTGGTAGAACTTGGCAGGAAAGAAGAAGCATCTAAGGTGCTGGATGAAGCAACAAGGTTCAGTGTAGACATGAATGAAATAGAAGAAAGGAAGCGAAAGCTTGAGTGAAGGAATCGAAAGGTGAAAGTTTTGCACAATCCAGTTATGGATCAATCATACTGAAGCCATATCAGACTGAAGCCATAAATTTCGCTGTGGAATGCCTGCTCAAGCAGGTTGTACCCATAATAGAATCTCCAACAGGTTCTGGAAAGACAATAATATCTATTATTTCATCAATTATATATGCAAAAAAGACAGGAAAAAAAGTTCTATATCTTACAAGGACAAATTCACAGCAGGACCAGATTCTCAGGGAACTGAAGATTCTCTCAAAAGCAATGGATTTCAGGGCAATTGCCATGCAGGGAAGGGTAAATCTCTGCCCACTATACATGGAACTTGAGAAAGATTCGGATTTCACAACAGAATCACTCTCCAAAATGTGTTCATCCAGAAAGAAGAGAACGAAGGAAAGGAAGGATGGAGGATGCTACTATTATAACAGTGGAATTTCTTCAGAGGAAACGAGGGAGTATATCCTTGAAAATATTCAATCTACCGAGGACATTTTTGAAACTCTAAGAGCCAGGAAAATATGCCCGTATGAATCTCTTAAATTTGCAATGAGGGATGCGGACCTTGTTGTAATGCCATATTCATATTTCGTAAATTCAAACATGGCCATCACCACTATATATAACTGGAGAACCTCAAGAGAAAACCTGGTTATAATAATCGATGAAGCCCATAACCTTCCTGATATCGCTAGGGAATCAAATTCGCTGGAAATATCCATGAATACTGTAAACATTTCAGAAAAAGAGGCGGTGGAATTTGGCGATCCCGAACTCCAGCCATCTGTACATGTATCTGATTTCATGGAAACAATCAGGGTATCTCTCATTGAATTGACCCGTGATCTGGCCGAAAACCAGATCGAAAAGAGAATCATGTTCAGGGATATATTTGAGGAAATGAGCATCTATACGAAGAGAAAATCAGATGAGATAGAGTACATGGTTGATGCCCTCATTGCATTTGGTTCCCAGATAGAAGACCAGAAGGAAAACCTTGGAAAGGTTCCAATGTCGCACATTAAAATTCTTGGAGAAAAGCTAAAATTCCTGAGATTTGCGGAATTTGACAGATTCATATGTATAGTTTCAAGGGAGAAAGAGGAGAAGCTTGAGGCATACTGCCTTGATCCATCAATTGTTCTTGAACCACTTTTCCGGTCATCCACAATTCATGTCTCTGCAACACTCGATCCTGTATGGCTTTACACCAATATGACTGGTATTGTAAACTTTGAATTCAAGTCAATTAAAAATATTTTTCCACAATCAAATCTACTCATCCTTTACAGGGATGATCTTACCACGAAATATTCTGAATTTGGAGCTGAAATGGCCGATGAATATGTGAAAGCAATAACTGAAATCCTCAAGGGACTTGACAGGAAGTCAATGGTGTTCTTCCCTTCATTCAATACAATGCAGTACATAGAAACAAAGGTAAAATTTCCACACCTG
Organism: Thermoplasmata archaeon; assembly: GCA_021816385.1. The sequence continues at coordinate 794 of JAKAYJ010000097.1, read as the reverse complement.
TCTGAATCAAGATCAATGACCCAGCGTGATTTTCAGCATCTCATCTCACTTTACAGGAAGGAAAACCAGCCACTTTTCGGTGTAATGGGTGGAAGACTCTCTGAAGGCATAAACCTTCCAGGGAACCTCCTCGAAGTTGAGATACTCGCGGGCATTCCGTTCCCGAAACCCACAATAAAACAGAGGGCGCTTTCCTCGTATTATGACTTGCTTTTTGGCTCAGGATGGCAGTACGCTTTTCTATTCCCGGCAATAATAAAGGTAAGGCAGACAATGGGAAGGGTCATAAGATCTGAAAGTGACATAGGAGTCATCATAATACTGGATGGTAGGGTTCAGATGCTTGAACCATACATAAATGCAAGGCTAAGCAACAATATACGAGATGATATCAATTCCTTTTTCGAAAGTCACATTAAATAATACCTACAAGTTTAATTAACGGTATTACATTTTATCAGTATGGAAGTCGTGAACTCCTTCACACTTATCCCTGGAACAATGGCAAACTGTTATGATGTTTCATTCAATGGAAAACGGTTCCTCATTGACGCAGGAACTAAAGGCTCAGGAAAGAAGATAGTGGAATATTACAACACACTGAAGACAAAGCCGGATATAATCCTCATTACACATTATCATCCAGATCATATAGGCGGTCTTTCACTGGTAAAGAATACATTCAATCCTGTCATATATGTGCCGGATGGTGAGATAGACGTTGTCAGAGGTCAGACGAAGATGACTCCTGCCAGCAGTTTCATGTCCAGGTTCGTGGCGGCTGTAATGAAATC
>JAKAYJ010000096.1 GCA_021816385.1 Thermoplasmata archaeon | reverse complement strand
ATTCCTGTAATCCTTCATTGAGAAATTATGTTCATACCAGTTCTTGCCAGGATAGGGCGGATCCATATAGAAGAAAGTGCGTTCGTTGTCATATTTCTTGAGGAATGTAAGGTAATCCATATTTTCAAGCTTCCATGAAGATATGTTCTTCTGTATTGCTGGCAGAACGCCAATTGTCTTCCCCATTGCAGTGAATGAACTTTTTTCTTTGGATGTTGAGTATGTTTCACCCATTCCTCCAAAGGTTGTGTTATACCTGTAAAACGTCTTGAAAGCACTGTATGTTCTATCTTCTTTCTTTTCCTCCTGTTCCTCTCTCATCTGTTTCCTAAATTCAATGAAATTTTTAGGTGATGTCAGCCACTGTTTTACATATTCCATGAATGAGTCATATGAATCCCTCAGGCTCAGTAAAAGATCATATATATCCCGGTTTATCTCATTATATATTACATTCTCTGCACCCATGTTCAGAGAAACCGTGGCTGAACCTCCAAACACATCAGCGAATGCATCCATGTTTGATTTTTTCCATACTTCCCTTATATCCGGGATGGAAACCCATTTCGAGCCGGGATATTTTATGAGCCTCAATTTTTTCATATTAGATCAGTTAGAACCCTGATTCATAGCTAACATAAAAATATTGAAAAACTTTCCATCATTCCATGCAGCAGCTCATTCTTGAGATATCCCTTGAGTAGGACTGTGCAGCAATTTTTATTCCCTCTGAAATAGTAGGAAATATATGTGTCATGGATACAAGGTCCTCAAGAGTCATCTTATTTCTCAAGATGTATGAACCCTCCATTATGATCTCAGTTGCCATGGGTGAAATAACCTGTACTCCGAGGATTTCATGATTATCTGCTGCGAACAACAGTTTATAGATTCCCTTATCTTCATTTATTATTCTGGCTTTTGGAACAGATTCAATGCCTATCTGCACTGACTCGTAACTAATATTTTTCTGCCTCAGCTCACTTTCACTGTAACCCACAAAAGCACCCTGTGGATCTGTGAATATTCCCCATGGAATGTATGCTTCTTCAATGGGTACAAATGGCTGGCCGAACATGGCGTTTGCTGCAATTGTCCCTTCTCTCGCCGCAACTGTTTCCAGGTTGAATTTCTGTTTTACAACATCACCTGCAGCAAATATCAGCGGGTTTGATGTTGACATGGTGTTATCCACAATTATACCGGACGCGTCATATTTCACACCAGCTTTTCCAAGATCAAGACCTTCTATATTTGGCCTTCTTCCAGAAGCTATCATTAATTTCTGAAACTCGAATTCTGAAATATTTCCCCCATTTTCTGCAACTATAATGTATGAACTTCCATTCTTTTTAACCTCCTTCACTGAGTATCCTGTCAAAACTTTGAGATGGTCCGATTTTATGGATTCGATCAATTTAAGATCAATATCCCTATCACCCATCCTGTTTATTGTCTCATGATGCTTGAAAATAGTTACGTTAACATCAAGCATTGAAAGAGCCTGGCCTAACTCCAGAGCTATATAGCCTCCGCCAATTATACCCATAGAATAGGGCTTTTCCCTTAAATTCCAGACGCTATCACTTGTCAGAATTTCTCCCTGGAGTTCCCTCAAACCACGGATATCGGGCAATGATGGTGAAGAGCCCGTTGCAATCACAACATTGGAAGCAGTGATTTCTGATATTTCACTACCATTGATGATCTCTATCCTATCCTGGGCCAGAAACCTAGCATGACCATTCATTACGTGAATGTTTGGATAATATTTTACCACATCCTCGTATTTTGTCTTCCTTTCCCCAGATGTCAAATGTTCGATACTTTCCATCAGTTCCCTGAAGTCCAGTGAATTATTGCTGGATGATATACCGGGAAATGGCGGATTTTTCAGCTTTTGATAGTATCTGGCAGATTCAAGGATGTACTTTGATGGGACGCATCCCACATTAACACATGTTCCTCCTATGAACCCAAAACCTATCATAACTATTTCAGCCTGATTGTGACTGAGTTCTGATGCTTTTATGGCACAGGAGAAAGCTGCTGCTCCCCGACCCATAATTGCAATATCGAACTCCTCTTCCATCACTCCACCTTTTTGATTATGGCCTTGTAATGGGATTCTGGTGCGAAAACCCTGCTTTTCAGTATTTTATCCCTGGGGTTTTCTGTATCGTCCAGTATGAGGCTACCCATACCTTTCCTGTAATCGATATTAACATCTCTTGCCCCTATTTTTTCCATTTCATTTTTTATGGTAAACGCACAGTCCTCGCAGGTCATTCCATAGATTTTGAGTTCAATTTTCCTTTCTACCATATATGGAAATTGATGCCATGCATAAATAGGGCAAAGTAAACTTTTGTTTACTAAAAGATTATATTATTTTCAAACTTCTGTTCATATGGATGAATATTCAAGGAGGCAGAACAGGCTTGAGATTTGCATGATAGAAGTAGACGGCAAAAAACTTTGTATTGATCCTTCACTGCCTGTTCTCAGGGTACTATCCAGGAAATATTCTCTGCTTGTTATGCTTAGCATTAAGATCAATGGCATAAACTCCAACTTCAATAATGTAAAATCGCACATTCCCCTATCCAGTTCTACAATAATTTCAAAGAGACTCAGGGAACTGCTAGATTCAGGTCTCATATACAAGAATAATACAGATGGGAGGTTGACCTACAGTCTTACAAAGTTTGGTACTGAGGTACTGGCTTCCCTCAAACCTTTCATTAAACTTGTGAGCGATGAGGAAATATCAAAGGATTAATCTCATTTTGTCTTTTCTGTGATCTTTTCCCTCATTTCTCTTATAATCCTTTCATAATTGAACGATGGCATCTCCTTTTCATAAAGAACCACTGCGAGAGGCGAGAGTTCAACAGTTATCTGGTTCGTCCTGTATATTTCCACGTCTCTCCTCATTGTCTTCAACTCATCCTGGAGTCTTTCCGCGATACCATCAACAACCAGTTCCTTTGAATTGGATAGGCCTCCACCTATCATTATGGCATCCGGGTCGAATATATTTACCAGATTGGCAACCCCTCTAGTCATGTTTTCAACCACCTTGTCTACAACACGGATACATTCCTTATCTCCTGCCTCTGCACCATCAAAAACATGCCTTGCCTCCAGCTTTTCAGTGGGAATTTTCTTCAGGTAGGGCGATTTAGCATAGGTGTTCATCGCTTCCATTATTCTCAGTGTCCCCTTTCCTCCAGCCATGATTTCAAAACAGCCCCTTCTTCCACATCCACATATGGGGCCCAGAGGATCAATTACCATGTGGCCAAATTCTCCTGCCATTCCAAGGGACCCCCTGTATATCCTGTTATTGATGAATACTCCTCCTCCAATGCCTGTGCTCATTGTAATATAAAGGAAGTTATCCTGCGATTTGCCGTTCCCAAATATCTTCTCTGAAATGGCCGTTGCTGTGGCGTCATTTTCTATATACACTATTTTTCCAAGTCTCTCTTCTAGCATTTTTGAGAATTCAATCTCCGTTCCGCCAAACAGGTTTGGAGAAGATCTTATTATGCCACGTCTAGCATCGACTGCCCCTGCAATAACAACGGAAATAGCATCTGGAATTCTTCCAGTTTCTTCCTCTATACTGTCTACCATGTTACCTATGAGTTCTACCATCTCCGCTGGAGAGTTGAATTTAGGAGTCTTAATCTTAAGCCTCTTATGGATTTCACCATTACTCTCGGAAAGAAATACGGAAATTTTCGATCCACCTATATCAAATCCCAGTACGTCCAGAATCTACCACCTTTTTTACGACCAGTGTCAGGTTGTTTATACCTATAACAATCACATGTTCACCTTTTTCAATTCGTTCGCTTGATTCAGTTCTCGCTTTCCATCTTACCCCTTCAAGGGAAACCCATCCTTCTGGATCTATATCAGTATCTGCTGTGCCTTCACTGCCTATCATGGACTCCCATCCAGTAACAGGTTTTCTCACCTGTGACTTTACGATTCTATTTATATAATAGGCTATAAAAGCAGCAATCAACAGTACAAGTATTGCAGTTATTATGAAAGAGTCGTTTATGGGTGATGGTGAATATCCGGAAGAATATGGTTGTGCAGTAAGATCATACTGGGGTGAGACCAGGAATAGTGTTCCTATGATATCCACGGCGACTCCAGCCATAAGTGCTATTCCATGTCCAGTCTTGGATTCAAGGAATATGAGTATGGAGCCCATAACCAGGAAAACCAGACCTACCACTGACGCATCGATCAACTGTGAGCCAAGGAACCCCAAAATTATCAAACCTAGACCGAGTAATGTCATAAAAATTGTTCGGTGGTATAAATCCAGTAATATGGCAAGGGAGCCAAATGATATCAGAAGACCATCAACTGTAGCATTGCTTATGAAACTGACAAACTGATCAAAATAGGATTCAGAAACCGTGTCCTGATGGTATCCAGCCATGTCTATTCTTGCCAGAAAGTTGCTGAAGCTTGTGGTGTTTCCATTAACGAGTCCATTATTTGAAGCGCCTGAATAGGAGTATGTTTCCCCACTGGTAACCATGAGAGAGGCTGCAGTTACGTTATGATTATGCTCCTGTGCAAGGCTAATCATCAATGCCTGGAAATCAGATGCATCTTCCGAGGGAGTTGCAGGTCCTATTACCGAACCTCTAGCCATCCATACCTGGGTGGATGCCATTGCTATGTATGCACCGGCATAAGCACCAAAACCATTTGTCGAAATATAAGTGAAAACAGGAATTCCGATTGATTCTGTGTGATTTATGTCATCTATTATGGTTAGCATGCTATCTATGAGGCCACCCTGGGTATTCATTTCAATAACAACACCTGCAGTGTTTGTGCTGTTCAACCCGCTTAATGCACTATTGAACATGTCAACTGCCCCAGGATCTACTGAATAATCAAAATTTATTATTACCAGATTTTTTCCAGAACTGTTTTGCATATATGTAACATTTTTTTGATTATTATGATTAACTGAATTTGCTGGTAACATTGAAGCAACCAG
>JAKAYJ010000095.1 GCA_021816385.1 Thermoplasmata archaeon | reverse complement strand
GACCTCATACCTGAATATGGTAGCACCCCTGTCAAAATATACCCTTGAGAATACAGTACCAGGTATCAATTCCTGAAAGAACTTATCCTCGTTAGTCCTCTTCACAGTCCTGACAGGAGTTATAACCTGCCTGCTGAGGAATTTCCTCTTCTTAGTCTTCTTCTTCTTTGTTTTGGAAAATAACGCCATTTAGAGCACCCCTATTACAGCAAGAACCATTATACTTATCAGAACAAGCACGCCTGACATCATGGCTCCAGATGTTAGCCTGCCATCCCTGAAAACTCCAGATATGAGACCACTTGCAGCACTTTGAACTATGACACCAGCTGAGAATAGCTTTTCTATCAATCCATAGGAAGACGAAGCAAGATTCAGCACACCACCGCCGCTCAGGCCTCCACCTGCAATCTGTGGGAAGAAAAATGTATCCAGCATTACTATAACGAAAAGGAAGACACCGAATGAAGTTGCAAGGGTGGTTGAATAACTTCTCATATCTGCAAATCTGCTCTCCCTCATTAAATAGGTCTGGGTCGTGAAACTTGATACGAGGGATATTACATCAGACGTATTGCTGCCTGATTCACTGGCCTTCTTTATGATCTTTCCAACCCTTATTATTGATGGTGATTTCAGTCTCTTTCCAAAGTCATTCAGGGCAGTTTCTACCGGTATTCCAAGCTTGACCATTCCAGCCAGATGTTCAATCTCAATGGATAACGGACCATACTTATTTTCAGCCGATCTGAGTATGGCTTCTGACATTGGAGTTCCAAAATTTGTATGTCCGGCTAAATCCCTGAGGAAATCGGGCAGCCTTCTTTCTGCCTCCTCTATCCTCTTCACTCTGGCAAAATCTGCAAGACCAAATGGAAAGAACAGTATCACCATTGCTATGGAAGATAATGTTAGTGGATGAACCAGCGGATTCAGATCATTTATCTTGAAGAAATATCCAGTGAAGAACAGGATAAATATTGTCAGGACAGAGCCTGCAAGTGCCACATACCTTAGCTCAATTCCTCCGATTTCGCCCTTCATACGTCCACCTCACCTATGGTGCTGCTGAGGATCAGCGCAAACATAATTGCTATAATGGGGATTATGAGGAACACTATCAGGTACAGCACTGTATCTGTCAACGCCCCTTCTCCGGGTATGACGGAAGTTACAGTACCTATGATGACCATCAGTATGAGCGGAAACATTATTCCCACAATTATATAACTCTCAGCAAGAACTGAAAGAGATTCTGTGTTCCTTTTGATAAGTGTGCTTAGCTCAGTCTGGTACTGTACAGCCTTATCCTTGAAATAGCTCTTCAGGTCACCGCCTGATGTGAGGGTGGTTATTATCCCCTGGAAGAATTCAGAAAGCCTCTGGGAGGGAGAATTTGCTGCACCGTCTTTAACTGCATTTATTATATCCTCCCCAAACAGTCTTGTGGATACTGCTATACTCTTTGCCTCCCTTGCCAGTTCACCATACTCCGTACTGTTAGAAAGCTCATACATTATGTTCTCAACAGGCATGTCTGCAGAGGCCATAGTTGCGATATAACCCATGGCCAGCGGCAGTACCGCATCGATCTTTTTTCTACGCGTACCCGCAATTGAATTCGGATATCCTGCCATGACCGCAAAATATACTATCACTGCAAGGAACCAGAATGCAAAGGATAGATAGGTATAAGAAGGAAATTGCAGTGAAAATATATTCACCACTACAAAGCTCACAACCATGAATATGACTGCTATCATTATTCCTCTGGAATAATACTCTATTGCATCTATAGGCATTTTAGCCTTCCTAAGGCTCTCATCCATCTTTTCTGTCTGAACATATCTTTCTACGAGATGGCCGAACACCCTGACAGAGAAGACATCAAATATGGTAGGTGCTGGAATGACCACTTTTACGGGTTTAGGATTCAACTTCTTGTTCAGGTTTGACAGGAAGCCGTTACCCTTGTTTTCCTTCTTGATCTGTATGTCCTGGCTTTTATGCATCATATACCACTCGCCATCTTCATTGCTGTTTCAGGATCTTTATAATATATATTGATTATCCTTGTAATATTCGTATAATCCGTTATGTTATTTTTGACCATTCCATCCAGCAGAGCCCTGCGTCTCTCAAACTCAAAGTTCATTTCTTCCTGGGTCCACTGTTTAGTATCCCGTATCTCGTTCAGGATCTTGCTGAATCCTGAAAATACCTGTTCATTCTGGTTGAAATCATAGGAAAATACCTTATTATACATTATCTCTCCAGAATCCTGATCTGTTCCCACAATTTCGTCAATCTCCATCAACTTTCTCATATTCCTGCTTCCGACCCTTACGAATTTATTGAATATCACAATGTTAAGTGCACCGATAAGTACTCTTGGAATATTTAGTGGATTTGATTCCAGCCTATTTACAAGGGTCTCCATGGAGTCTGCGTGAATTGTTGAATATGCAGTGTGCCCCGTTGAAATGGCCTGAAATAGGGAATAAGACTCTCTTCCCCTTATTTCCCCAAGCACGATATATGTGGGCCTCTGCCTCATTGCCATCTTTACAAGTTCAAACATGCCTATGGGAGGATTCTTTGAATCACCATTGGCAGTGGAATAGATACTTTCCCTTGTTGAAGTTGCCACCCAGTTCTGATGCATTATGTTGATTTCCCTGGTTTCCTCTATGGAGAAAACCTTTGTATTTGATGGTATGAACATGAGAATTGCATTTATGGTGCTTGTCTTCCCAACTCCTGGAACACCGGCAATGATGGCAGATTTCAGATTTTCAACAGCAAACCAGAGATATGTAACAAGTTCAGAGGTTGCCGCACCATACTTTATCAGTTCCACAGGGGTGAATGGTGATTCCCTGAATAACCTGAATGTAAACGCAGAACCCTTCGTAGAAATCTCATTGCCGAAAGTCAACTGAATCCTGTGTCCTTGAGGAAAAGTACCATCTATGATAGGTTCATTCATGGAAACTTCTTTCCCGCACATTTGTGCCAGTCGGACAACATATGAATCAAGGTCTTTTTCATTATCGAAAACTATGTTCGTCTTCAGGGAGCCATGTATTTTATGCTCCACATATACAGGAATACCGACTCCATTACAGGAGACATCCTCAACCAAAGGATCCCTTACAACAGGTTCAAGAGGTCCATATCCCTCATAGTTTCTCTTAATGAAATACTTGATCTTGTCCACTGTTCTTCTGTTAAGTTTATACTTTCTACCCTTCAGGTATGAGTCTATGACTTTCTCAATCGTTAGCTGGGATAGATCCTCGGGTAGATTTTTCGAACTTTTAACTATCTGTTCCATGTTCTTTGATATCTTCTTGAGCAGGATTTCCTCATCTGAAGACAGAACAGGCTCATTAGCAATATATATGGATTCCATGCTTGTTGGGTTCCATGAAATCTCAACTGTCACGGTCTGTGGTATGATATTGTATTCGTCAAGGATTTCGTATTTTCCTACCGCTGGAACTTCAGAAATTCTTTCTTCTCTCTTGGTTGGTACATTTCTAACAGGTTTCTTTTCCTTTTTTTTAGTAGGAGAAAATAAAGGCATTTAAAACATCTAATATAATTAATTAATTAAAGATTATGGTTGACTCCAAATATAAAACGCTAAATAACACTAAAATATTATACCAAAGAAGTATTATCGGGATTATAGGGCTGGTAGATCAGAGGTAGATCGCTTCCTTGGCATGGAAGAGGCCAGGGGTTCAATTCCCCTCCAGTCCATTATTGAACATGTTAAATAATAATTATTGTTCTAGGATTTTTTCCTTACAGTTTAGATTTTGGAAAGGTCATAAAGCTGGAATCAAGATTTAAAAATTATAGTTTGTAAGAGGTTGGAATAAAACTGTTGATTAAATACCAGATCTGATACTTTTGTATATCCTGAGGGAAATACCCAGAAATATCAGCATTACTATCAGCAGCACACCGGCATAAAAGAATGTTCCTGAGGTAACTGTAGAAATAAGAGAATCTCTCAATATATTTGCAATGAAACTCAGTGGGTTTGATCCTGAAAGTGTTCTCAGCCAAAGGGGTGTTGTGGATGTGATTGGATAGAAAGCGGTGCTTGCAAAGTCCAGCATGAAGAACAGGACTATTGTGATCGTGTTGTATGCCTGCATTGACTTGGACAATCCCGATATTATGAGGAATAGAGATGAAAACAACATCGTTCCAACTACAATTGCAAACACCGACAGCAGTATACTTTCTGGAGTTACAATTACTGAGATCGGGATGAGAAGTGAAAAACCAAGCATGATCAGGGAGCCCACAAGCGCAAAAATTATTGAAACTGTTATTATCCCAAGAAGATAATCAATTCTCCTGAATGGTCCAACCATAATCCTTTCAAACATCCCCCATCTCCTGTCTGACCACAGCATGCTTCCTCCGATGTTTCCTGCAGTGAAGGACTCCAGTGCTATGATTCCAGGAGCGAGGAAAGTTGTATATGAAACTGATCCTCCTGATTGAAGTGGAACGCCAGTAGTCACAATGCCCTGGAACATGAACCCCATCACAAAGAGATAGAGCGTTGGTAGGCCTAACATGAATATCAGGGTTCCAATATCAATATTCACGATTATGTTTCTTATGGTAAGACGAAGGAAAGCAGGTATCTTCATTTTTCAACCACCTTCATGAACACATCATCCAGAGTTGGATTATCGATCATGATCTTATCAGATTTTATGCCCATTTCAGATAAGTTTTGAAGTAATTTTCCTACTATGGTTTCTATCTTATCAGATACCACTAAGATCTCATTGTTGGTAATGTCTACTTCCGTAATGTTTCCACCCTGAATTCCGGAGATGAGGTCTTCCTTCTTTACTGATGTCTCAGAGGTATAACCAATTTTCAGCGTTCTCAATGCTCCATATTTTGTCTTGAGATCTGATGATGTACCCTCTGCCACCTTCTTTCCGTTATTAACTATCCCTATCCTGTCACAGATATAGTCCGCTTCTTCAAGATTCTGTGTTGTGAATAGTACAGTCATCCCCTTTTTCGCCTGGGATTTTACATAATCCAGTATTGTC
>JAKAYJ010000094.1 GCA_021816385.1 Thermoplasmata archaeon | reverse complement strand
AACAGGAATGGGCTGGATAATCACAGGAATCGCTGATCTTGTCAATGCATCTGTTGGTCACCAAGCTTTGGTAGGTTCAACAGCAGTTGCTTGGGTTGCAGGGTTTTTGGTTGGTCTTTACACTGGCGCTAGTGCATTGGTTGCTGCTAGTGACGCTGCTGCCGAAGCAGGGGTGTCAATAACTCTGGGTGCCGCAGTGCTTAGTACGTTAGCGGGTTTAGGGGCTGCCTATTTAGGGGCATTGGGTGCAGCATAAGGTGGAAAAAATGGAAGTCGAAATATCAGAAAATAAGGTTATTATCCAAGGTAAAGCTTACGTAGCAGATAACATAAAAGTTACTCTAAAAGAACTAAATAAATATAGAGGTAACACATACCTTATTTTTCTGATATTTGTATATATTTTGCTTTCCACTCTTATGTTTGAATCTTTGAAGCAGATTTACATAGCCACGTACTTTCTCCCACTTTTAGCAATTTATACAATAAGTTTTACGCTTTTATTTACGAAGATATTATTTAAATACTTCATCAATTATGCTACTATTTCACTTGGTGACAATAGAAATATAGGATTACGCTATTCAAGGGAGAGAAGACCAGTAATAGATAAAATAATTTCAATAGCAGGAAAGGTAGAGTTTTCCTCTAAATAATTTTGTATTTGTATAGCTTAGAACCTTTCATATTTTATTCATGTTGAAGGTATACCAATTATAATTCTGAACTCTAAAATATTTCATGACTAGAAGATTGCTGTCTTTTTTAAAAATCTTTCCACAGCCTATTTTCTGCAATTTTTTTCACAGTTCCCGTTCTCATGTTCAGATACAACGCCTTCTTCTCCTCCCAAACGTGATCTCCATACTTGATTTCCTTTAAATATATTCATCCCATTCAATATTTTTAAGTTTCAACGGAAAATTAGCTTATGTCATATTAAGTTTCAGTCATTTGTAACAGTAGCACCAGATTTGTGGGTATTATGTTATACTAACTTTATCAATGGATCTAACGATTGCCATTAACAGTATATAATAAAGTTCAGGATATACTTGAAGAGTTACAGTTGCATGGCAAGAATGTATTCACCATAAACGATACAGTCATCCTGATGAAAAAACCAAAAGAATATGTTTCAAAGATATTATCTTCAAACAGGAAAGTAAAGAGAATTGAACGTGGACTTTATTTTATCGATTCATCAAAGGTGGTTAACCTCTATGAAATTGCTTATCAAGTTGTTTTTCCATGTAAACGCTCATTGAAAAATATCCAAAATCGGCCAAGTAAAATTCCCCACTTGTATTTATACTTGTCTTCATTTTATCACTCCTTTTTCATTGTTGGTAAAGAACTCTTTCTTCTGTCCTTCAGCCTATAGGATTCTCCCCTTATATTCACCACCACACAGTGGTGCAGTATCCTGTCAAGGACAGTTGCCGCAATGACCTGATCCCCTAATATCTCACCCCACTCTGAGAATGACTTGTTGGATGTGTATATGGTGGAACGCTTCTCATATCTTGATGAAACAAACTGGAAGAACAGGTTCGATTCCTTTCTGGTCAGGGGAAGGTAACCGATCTCGTCCACTATCATGAGCCTGAACCTTGAATATGTCTTTATCCTGTATTCCAGCCTCTTGAGATCATAGTCTCTCTTAAGTGTCTGGATAAGTTTCATTGCAGATGTATAATAAACCGGGATATCCGACATGATTGCCCTCATTCCCAGTGCTACTGACAGATGTGTCTTCCCCACACCCGGCGGACCAAGAAAAACAACATTCTCGGTGTTGTGTAAATATCTCATGGTCATGAGTTCATCAATGACAGATCTGTCAATGGATGGTTGAAATGAGAAATCGAAATCATCCAGCGTCTTCCTGAAGGGAAAACCGGACCAGTTAAGCATGTTCTCTGTCTTCTTTGAGACCTTATGTTTCAGCTCTTCTGAAAGAAGGTGATCCAGTATGTCCATTACCGCTCTGTCATGGGATGCTTCAAGGTATGAATCAATGATGCTTTCCATTCTTGTGAGACCAAGTTTTGAAAGATACTCATGAACTCTTTCATATGAATCCATCAGATCACCCCGTCATATGTCTTCAGGTTCCTCTCTTCCACTTTCTGCTCATATATGGCGGAATTCTCTTCCCTTATGGCCTTAAGCAATCCTTCAAAATGTTCCTTCTTCCTTGACGTCCTTCCTGTTCCTGTGAGAATTCCATGTTCGGCAACAATACTGGAATCGATCTCTATCTTTAGAATGGAAGATTCCTCAACTATTCTGCATTCTCTTCCCGAATATTTCCAAGGGACGGAATACCTGTTTCCCTTGTATGATATATAACAATCCCTTGAGACCTTGCGGATCTCCTCCTTCCTTGTCATGTATGCCGGTACTGCAGATACCGGATTGAGTGATTCTTTCTTCAGCCTTTCCAAGGGTATTTCATGTGTTGTTCCATGTACCTGTGAGTTTACCTTATTCAGCCACCCTGCGCACTGTATGTTTACATCATTGAGATCGGTGAAAGTCCTTCCATTGAAGAAATTGTACCTCAGATATTTGATTGTATTCTAAATCTTCCCCTTTGTTTCAGGCCTGTAGGGATAGCATAACCTTATGACTATGCCATAGTACTCTGCAAAATCTAGGAACTTCTGGTTGAATGTCGATTCAGATGCCTTTATCTTCCGGTCTATGACGATCTGCTTCATGTTGTCGTATAGTATCGTGTCAGTGAATCCACCATAGAATGAAAATGCATTGAGGTGTATCTTAATGACATTCTCTGTTGAGATGTCAGTGGTGAATTTCACATACCTCATCCTGGAATATCCAAGTATCATGGAGAAGGCGTAGAGTTTTCTTTGCTTTCCATCAATTTCAATGTGACCGAATTCACCGAAATCGACCTGGGACTGTTTTCCAGGTTCAGTCTCATACCTGTATACAGCCTGTATCCTGCGGTCCTTGCGCAGTTCCCTGCATAGCCTCTTGACAGTTGTGTATGACCCAGGATAACCTTTTTCCCTGATCTCTTCATATATCCTGACAGCAGAGAGGTTATATTTGTCAATCCTACTCCTTACATAATCGGTGTAAGGGGCAATGACGGACTGTCTCCCCCCTCTGCTGTATTTCGCAGGTTTTTCCATTGCGATGTATTTCCTAACAGTTTTCCTGCTTGCACCAGTTCTCCTTGCTATCTCACTTATGCTCATTCCCTGTTCTTTCATTGATTTAATCATATGCCAATCCTCCGCTTTTAGCGCATTTACAATCTCCAGCATGAAAATGTATGGAGTGGTAAATATTCAATTGCCTTTTCTGGATACTTTTCAATGGGCGAAAATGGGTAAATTTGAATGGGCGTTTACATTCCATCATATATTAGCCTGTTTGCAGCATTTTAATATTATTCTGTCATTGAGCAGATCATAAACACATACAGTGTTATATCCTTGAAGAGACACAGGGAGATTAATCTTGGAGACAACGGAATAGAATTCAGAACAGTTGACAGTTAAAGATTTTTTGGATTTGAGAAAATTCAAAACTTTTACATTGCCTCAATAGAAAAGGGAATTCTTGACTCACTTTACCTGAATAAACCAGCGTTTTCTTATGTGAAGGAAGCTTTTGATGCGGCTTTGCACAATTCAATACGAATCGTTTTAGAGAAAAGATCAGAGAAGCTTTGAACTTAATGAAGTGGTCCTCGGAATTATCATATCTTGTGAACCCACTACCGGAAAATTCATATGTTGTTAACACGCTTGAAAAATTGCTTGAATTCGCGTAATTGAACAAATAATCACGATAATATTCCATTTATCCTTCTTCGTTTATCTATTTTTTTAGTTCCTTGCTTCAACATTATGCGCTTGAACAGATTGCTTTTACAGTTCCTGTTTTTTTTGTTTTTATATATCGCGGGGAAAAAACCATGGTTTATATGTTCTTAAACTATTATCGAAATCGATATATGAGTTATGGCGAATATTTTGATAGCACACTTTTCATCCTTTCACTTAAACCAATGAATGGCTATGAGCTATCCAGAAGGATCAAGTGGGATGGAACTTCCGTTTCCGGTGGAACAATAAGACCTCTTTTGAAAGCACTGGAAGCAGAAGATTTGGTTCGCCATGAAAAGGAAGGCAAATCAAAGGTTTACTTCCTTACTGACAAGGGAAAAAGCTATGTGAAAAACCTCAGAGAGTTCAGAGAAAACATCAGGAATAAGATGCTGGCTACCTCTATGAACAGGGATATCATTTTCCCGGAAATTCTTGCGGATCTGGAAGATTCAAGAATATTAAACGAGGCAATAGATCAGGTATCAGAGGTTATAGTGGAAATAGTAAAATCAGCGTTCATACTTACCAAGAAGAACAGGCAGGAAAGACTTCAACACTTTAAAACTGATGTTCTTGAACTCATAGAGCAAATGAAAGGGGAGAGAAGTGTCGATAAGCAGAATGGGGACTGATTGAATGTCAAATACATTAATTGATCTGATCATTCTGTGGATACATATTTTCACTGCAATCTTTTTCATAGGAGGATCATTTTTCATATGGTTGGTAGTTTATCCGGAATCCTTCAAAATAACAGATGATGAAAAGCTGCGTACTCGGATCGTGGGAAGAATCGGAAAGAGATTTGCAGTTTTCACCAATGCATCAATCATAATTTTGATATTGACCGGCTTATACAATGCAACATGGTACCTTGGCCCAAATTTCATAAACGCGCTCCTTTACACAGAGGGTGGCCAGATACTTTTCGTAAAGGGAATTGTGGTGGTAGCCATGGTTCTTCTGATGTATGCCAACAATATGTACCATGGAAAAAGAATAATGAAAATGGCACAGGAGGGCAATATGGAAGGGTTGAGAAAATTAAGAAAGACCTCACATCTATTTTCTTATATCACGCTTCTCCTCATGGTAGTAATCACAATACTTGCAGTTGCATTGCAGTTCTATTGAGTCAGGTCTTTTAAATAAACATCTTGACCCCTGTTTATTATTACATATTCGTTTTCCTGTGCTTTATTTCCATCAATGTAAACCGAATCATTATCCATGGTAAC
>JAKAYJ010000093.1 GCA_021816385.1 Thermoplasmata archaeon | reverse complement strand
TCCAAAAAGTGCTATTGCTGACCTGAATATGTCTGACTGTGTAATAGTCCACTGCGTCATGAACCCACCGTAGGAACCACCTGTAATAGCTATTTTATTCCTGTCAGAATATCCTTCATTAATGAGGAATTGAATGCCTGTAAGCACATCATTCAGATCCATTCCTCCCATGTCACCGTAGTTGAGCCCTGCGAACTTCCTTCCTCTTCCTGTACTTCCTCTGAAATTTGGCATGAAAATAGAGTATCCTTCGGGATGAAGGAATGAATACCTGTCCAGGAATGTTTCCTTTACAGAACCTGTTGGACCTCCATGAACAATTACAAGAGTTGGCAAATTTTTTCCTGGGTTTCTAAGGAAACCGTTTATGTCAAGACCATCAGTGGATTTCCAGGATACTGACTTCCACTCATAGCTTTTTATGTCTTTCATTTTCTCATTGTGTGACGTGATCTGGTGATCCTTACTATCAGCAACATTAATTACTGCAATCTCCGGTGGAGTGCTCTGATCTGAAAACTCTATGAATATCTTTCCCTGGACATAAATAAAATCAGGGGCTATTCCAGGTCCCACATTTCCACGCTTCTTCCACAATATTTCCTGACTGCCATTGGAGAATCTCTCAATCATAAAATATTCTTTTTCCTGACAGATTGCAAGAAGACTGCCATTCTCATCCCATCTGGAGCCGCTGTAGCTTCTTTCTGCATCAGGGGTCAGATCTGTAACTTTGCCTGAACTGGTCTCAAGGAGCATTAGATCTCCTGTTGTTACACCCCTGTCACTCCATATGGATTCAACAAAGCTCAGCTTGGAAGCATCGAATGAAATTGATGGTAGTGCCACCTGTCCATTGACCGGTCTGTAGATTTTCTTCCATGATCCGTTCATATTTATTTCTGCAAGATAATTCTCAAACCAGCTCCCTTCTCTTGGAGAATCCGATGAAACTGTGTAAATCTTACCGCTTTTATAATCGAACTCCCATACCTGGGGTATATCCTTAAGTTCAGTGAAACCCTCTGTTAGCCTGAGCATGAATATTCTGTTTTTTTCATCAGATTCTTCAAAGAAATGCCCATCATCTGCCTTCTCGATCTTTTCCTTTGACTCAGGCAATGTAAGCATTATGATCTCATTTTCCAGGCCCCATCTGTAGTCAATGGGAGAACCAGGGCACTTTAACTCCATTTCAGATTTCTCCTTCAATTTCCTTATGTGAAGATTCCAGCTATCATCTGTGCTGGAGATATAAGACAGATAGTTTCCGTCCATAGAAAATTGCGGAAGAGAGAGTTGATGACCTGTTTCTGTGATTAATTCCTCAGATCCAGACTCAAGATTCTTCACAACGATTTTGCTTTCCTGAGGTTTCTTGAACTCCTTATATCCCCTGCCTAGCGCGTAACTTAATAATTTTCCATCACCGCTTACAGTTTTCCCAGTTACAGTGTAGAGCTCGAAAATGCTTTCAATAACAGGTTCTCTTGACATCTTGAATCATTGATTCCTGATATTTATAATTATTTAAGGCTCACGATTACTCCCTTTACTTTTATTATACGTAGGAGATTTCGTGTGTTTGTAACATAATACAATGCGAATATGCATTGAACTGGTGACCACTGTGATAAGATTTTTCTTAAAGTATTTCTAATAAGAAAGATTACCAGTTTAACGCCACTGTGGCTTAGTAGGTAGAGCAGCTGATTTGTAATCAGCAGGTCGGGGGTTCAAATCCCTCCAGTGGCTCTTTTTCCTTTCTGAACTAACAATGCCTGATATCTTGCAATTGCTAGTGTCCTGTTCATATAGCTTAATCATGCGCTTACTTAAAACCTGTCAGATGCGTTCAAATTTTGAACCTAACAGAGACTTATTAGCAAGATATTCAATAGTGCCGCAGGTTCAATGAGATTATTGTTCCAGTTCACTGTAGATGATCTTATAAGCCCAAGCAAAACATATGCAACTTCTTTACTATCTGTGTTTTCTTTTTATCGATTGGATTTTGTGGTTCAATGTCATGATAAAAATATTCATAAATGATGGATTTACAACTGTACATACGGATCGGAAGATGTCACATGAATGAATTTCCATTGAGACAAATGATCTCTTTATTATTATACTGTATATTATGCATTCAAAATGGGAAGTGATGTTGTTCAGGTATCGATGAAAGATGTTGCCAGATTTTCTATCTTGCGACAGCATCTCTCTGGAAGCCACCGCAAGAAGTCGAATGAAAAGCAAAAAATTTTAGAAGTTTTTCATGATTTAAAATACGTCCAGCTGGATCCTGTATATACAGTTGAAAGAAGTCATTACCTTACCCTCTGGAGCAGAATTGGTAGTTTCAACAGGCAGAACCTTCTGGACCTGATATACAGAGATCATCTTCTGGTTGAGTCCTATGCTCATCAGGCATCTATTTCAATTGCTGAGGATCTCCATATCTTGAGAATGAGTATGAATGAAAGAAGGAAGAATTACTTGATGGCACATCCTGAGATTAAGTCTTCAATTGATGAAATTAAAGAGTTTGTAAGATCTAATGGTCCTACTACTTCAAATAAACTTTCAGAGTTAAAAATCAAATCAGAACTCAGTGGGTGGGGGCATGAAAGAAAGGTGAACCTACTTCTTGATCTGATGCACAGGACTGGTGATCTCATTGTAAGTGATAGGACATCATCAAACCAGAAAGTGTGGGATATTCCTGAAAATTACTTCGACTGCTCAATGAAGAAGGACTTGATTGAAAGGAAGGAGGCAGAAAAGATAGTGTTCCAGAAATCTCTTGAGGCGCTGGGAATTGCTACTCCAGAACAGATCAGCAGGCATTATGCTCCTGTTACTTTTCCCCATCTGATGCAGGTTGTGAAAGAACTTCAGGATGGATCAGTGATAGTACCTGTAGAGATAAAAGAAAATAGTTCAGGGACAAGGAGGAAATGGTTCATACTGAAAAAGGATTTACCAAATCTAGAAAAACTGGAAAATAATTGGAGACCGGTATCTGTATTACTTTCCCCCTTTGATAATTTAACTATAGACAGGAAGAGAACACAGGAGATATTCAATTTTGATAGCAGGATGGAAATGTATGTTCCAGAGCAAAAAAGAAAATACGGCTTCTACTGCATGCCGTTCCTTCATGGTGATAAAATTGTAGGAAGAGTTGACCTTAAATTAGATCGCAAGAATAGAGAGCTTAAGATAAATGCGATCTATGATGAAGGTAGAAATTTTTCCAGGAAGAGGACACTAGGAGCAATGACTGAATCAATAAATTTGCTGTCAGAATTCCTGAATGCTTCATCTGTTAAAATTCCTCAGACCATTCAGTATAGTAGGTAGGAAGTTTATCTCAAAGTCTTCCTTTGACATAATTATAGATTGTAGTTGTATTTTATATTAGATAGGTACTTGATTGGGAGAAGTCCAACTCTGGAGTGGCTTATTCGTGGTTATTTGACTCTCTGTTGAAAAGCGAAACAACGAACGTGTGTATTAAAAATTTGAGTGTCAATAAGTGATGCCCATTTGATATGACTGCATGAGATATATTTTGGATTTTATGTAAAAACAATGCTGATTCGTGATGAAATCATAGTGAAATCTTTTAAAGAAAAGTTTATATTGCTAGATAATATCTAGCACGATGAACACAAAAAGAAGTGGTTTATTTTATAGGTAATGAAAAAGCAGAGGACAATCTTGAAAAATTAAGGGAAGAGCTTCTATCTAACACCAGAGAAATTACAGAAATGTTCAGGAAGAGGATAGAGATATCACGCCTTATATTTCAGGAAAAACTAAGGAAGGGTGCTGATCTCCGGGACAGGAACCAGGAATTGAAAGTCATCCGGAGAATTGGTGCACGGTCAGCTGAGGAGCGCAGTTTTATTAATGCGTTGTTTGAACTCACTACCCGTGCCCAGGCTGGGTTGATAAGCGAATATTCCCCAGAGGAGCGTGAATGCAGGACGGCAGAATATGAAATTGGAAGAATTGTCTGTCTTACAGGAGATGAAATATACCACACTTGTGACAGGGAGCATCCCTTCATTAAGGCGGCAATTTCAAGAGGTTCGCATATAATAAGGGGGAGCACTGAAGATTATGACCTAAAAATCAGTATCAAAACAGATGAGCTAAATCTCAGGATAGATGCTTTCAATAGTGAACTGAGGAAATTTTCCTTTGATAGTTTGATGGAAAAGGGCGGATTCAAGAAAATTCTTGTGGAGTGTGACTGAAATGAAGATAATGATCGTGGGTTCTTCCGGTAGGTTTGGTACCACCTTGATGCATTTATTCAGTAACTATGGTCATGATGTGGAAGGGGTGGATATCCAGAATTACGGGATGTTAAACGAAGGAATGAAAAAATCTGATTTCATCTTTCTGGCCGTTCCAGCTTCTGTTGCTATGGACATTATAGAAAAGTTTGGGGCTTCCAGGAAGATTATCGAAGTATCTTCCTCGAAGGATCCGTTCCGGAAATTTGCAGACAGGATAATAAGTATACATCCACTTTTTGGCCCTCTTTCAATAGATGACCAGAAATTAAGAAATATCCTGTTTATTACAGACATTTCATTTCATGGCTCAGAAGATATTATCTCCACCCTATTCCCGGGTTATAATGTCATTTCCATGAAGTCTGAAGAGCATGATCGCCTGATGATAGAACTCCAGGTAATCCCATACCTGATTTCCATGTTATCTTCAAGAATTTCCAATAAAACTGAACTGAAAACAAGATCGAGAATCATTATGGATCAGGTGTCTGATATCTGTTCACTGCAGGGTCCCTCAACACTTATTGACACCATCAGATTGAATCCATTTTCAAATGACGCACTAGAGACAATAAGAAGAACCATTGATGATCTGAGAGGTGAGATCTTTGATAATAATACCGAATGATGAAGCGAATGAACCCTTCGTGAAAGATGCACTTATGGATTCTTCAATGACGTTCCGGAAGGTCAATCTTTATGGAAAGAGCCTTTTCATCACTAATTACTCCTCCACAGATGTGGAATACATACCTATCAAGGATGCAACGGTGATCCCTGATGGCCTTTATTCAAGAAAGAGAT
>JAKAYJ010000092.1 GCA_021816385.1 Thermoplasmata archaeon | reverse complement strand
ATCAAACCTTTACATTAATCCGAGAACAGCATATGCACTGACTGAACTTCTTGAAAGGGAAAATCTCACGGAGGAGCAGGCCATATACCATATCTGCAGGACACCAGACATGGTCAGGCTGTTCGCTTCGCAGAATGATATGGAAGCAGGATATTCGTTTCTTTCAGAAATAGGGGAATCGCCAGAGGATGATGATGACCTGAACGCCGCGAAGACTGCAATGGTAATCATCTCATGGCTGAATGAAGTTCCTATATCCGAAATAGAGGGAAAATTCAACGTAGGATATGGGGACATAGAGGGGAAGAAGGCAACAGCAGAGTGGATATGCTTCGCTGCATCGAGGCTTGCAGTGAAATACAGGAGACAGTATACAACATTCTTTGATATTCTGAGCCTGAGAATGAGGGAGGGAATCAAGCAGGAGATTGTTTCCATTGTTGCCTTGCCCAACATCGGCAGAGTGAGGGCACGCAGACTTTTTGACAGCGGTTTCAGGAGCATAAGGGAAATCGCAGGGGCCACGATTCCTCAACTTACTTCTATAAAGGGTTTTTCTGATAATCTAGCTGCAAAAACAATAGAGTATTCAAAGGAGCTCATGAAGAGAAATGCCATTGATTAAGCACCTCAGGGTTCAGAAGAATGAAGCACAGAATATTATAGACTCTCTGCGGGAGAGTGGGGAATTGCTGATGAATTACTCAATCACCAGGGACGATTCATATATCTACATCCCTGTAGGGGAAGATTATGAATCTGTAGATATTGTGACCCTGGAAAGGGAAGAATCAAAGAGAAATTTTCCAAAGGGGCATGCAGGTGGATTTGATCACATAGGGGATATTGCCATAATACATGGCAGGAATGATGGGAGGGTGGAATCCATTAAAGATTTCATTGTCAGGGTCAAACCTGGCATAAGAACCATATATCTGGATAACGGAATAAAGGGTGAACACAGGCTCAGGGATCTGGAGCTGCTGTACGGGCAGGACAATCCTGAAACAATGTATAGGGAAAATGGGTTGAGATTCAAAGTCAATGTGAAGACAGCTTATTTCTCCCCAAGGTTATCCACCGAAAGATTCCTGCTCTCAAGAAGGATAAGGGATGGAGAGAGAATATTTGACATGTTTGCCGGAATCGGAACATTCAGTATCAATCTGGCAGCATCTGCAGCATGCAATATAATATCCTGTGACATCAACCCTGATGCATATTCACTGATGAAGGAGAACATAGGGCTGAACAGGATCAAGGGGGCTGTGGAATCTATCAACGACGATTCCTACAGGGCTATCCGGCAACTTGGAATATTTCAGAGGATTGTCATGAACAACCCTATGCTGAAATACAGGGATATGGATTCAATAATAAAGCATATTTGCCAGGATGGAATTCTCAATATATATTACATCGAAACTGTGGAAGGGATTGGTGAAGTGATGAATCAAATGGAGAACATGGGAATGGTTCTCCAGGTAAAGAGAATAGTTCATGGATATTCAAGAAACATGTTCATGTTCAGTCTGGAATACAGGAAGGTTTCGGAATGAGTCTTGGAAGGAAACTTGGGGTCATAACTGGTGAGATATACGAAAAAATCATGATGGATCAGATAAAGGAAGGGGGCCCTGTCCCAAATCATATAGGAATCATCACAGATGGGAATAGAAGATATGCAAGGGAAATGGGAATCGATCCAAACATCGGGCATGTTAAGGGAAAGGACAAGCTGGAAGAGGTTCTTGAGTGGAGCATGGAAATAGGCACAAAAATAATAACCGTTTACGCTTTTTCAACAGAAAATTTTGACAGGGAGCCAGAAGAAGTGGAATTCCTCTTCAACCTAATCAACGATTCATTGAAGAATCTCATGAAAGACAAAAGGGTCATAAACAACAGAATCAGGGTAAAAGTCATCGGCAAGATCAATATTCTTCCAGAAAAGCTTGTCAGAACAATCAATGAACTTGAAAATTTTACAAATTCATACGAAAATTTCAGACTTAACATTGCGGTGGGTTACGGTGGCAGGGAGGAGATAATGGATGCCATAAGGAAGATTGCATCTGACTATAAGGAGGGAAGGATCTCAATGGAAGATATAGGACAGGATAAATTCAGGGAATATCTCTACGACGGAACAGTGCCTGATCCTGAACTCATTCTGAGGACCAGCGGTGAGGAGAGAATATCAAACTTTCTTCTCTGGCAGAGCGCTTATTCAGAACTTTATTTTTCAGATGTCTACTGGCCAGCCCTGAAGAAGATAGATTTTCTGAGGGCCATAAGGGCATACCAGCTCAGGCAGAGAAGGTTCGGGAAATAAATGTGGGTAGGTTTGGATGACACTGATTCCAGGGAAGGAGGATGCACAACCTATGTAGGGTTTCTTCTTGCATATGAGGCCAGGGAATTTCTAGTTCAGTTTCCAAGGCTTGTGAGGCTCAACCCTAACATATCATACAAAACAAGGGGAAATGGTGCCATAAGCATCCAGTTTTCACGGAAATGCAGTTCTCCCTTCAGGATTGGAAAATTCGATGGTAAATGGATCATGTCCAATGCAAGGAATGATGGAGAGGATTCTTTTATAGGGGAATTGACTGCCGCTGCAGAGGATATTGTGGAGAAGCATTATGCGAAGGATCAGGAAAATACAAATCCTGCACTTGTTTTCTGCATGGAAAGGCCACCTGAATCATTCTACAGGAAAGCCCTTCAAAAGGAAATAGATCTTGAAGAATCAATGGAATACGCGAGATATCACAGCTCTTTCTTAAGAACATGGGGAATCGGCAGGGGCATCATCGGAAGCCTTGCCTCCATAGCATGGAGGCCGGGGAGAAGAACATATGAACTTATTTCATACTCCTATCCCCATGGGGACAGGATATCCGACAGGGATAAGAAGATCATAGGAGAAATATGTGAATCAAGAGAGGAGACATTCAACAGCATGGATTCACAGGGACACATTGCGCTTTTCCCACGGGAGAGGACACCTGTAGTATATGGCATAAGGTCCATTTCTTATGAGGTTCTTCTCGAGATACAATCGAGGATAGCAGAAATTTATCCACAGTATGATATGAACTTCATAATTTACGAGACAAACCAGGGAACAGATGATCATATAATTCATGATCCCTGGTTAATGGAAGAGTCAGGCTCATACTCTGTGCAGGGAACAGTGGTTGGAATGCCCTCAAGGGGGATCGGTGGGCATCTGTCAATTCCATTCGCCACAAAAGGTGTAAATACAAATCTTATGGCCTTCGAGCCATCCAAGGAATTCAGGAACATACTTGAAAATCTCCGCCCAGGCGACATCCTCAGGGCATATGGTTCCATGGGGAAGGGGAACATAAAATTAGAGAAGATCGATCTGATGGGCGTTTCGGAAATATACCGGAGAATTCCTCCTGTCTGTGGTGTATGTGGAGGGAAAACCATGAATCTGGGCAGAAACGTGTATGAATGCATGGAATGTTCCCACAGAAGCAATCCAACCTATTCAAGGGAGGAAAGAAATATCAGCATAGGGAAATATGAACCTCCAGTGAATGCAAGGAGACACCTGTCCATGCCATGGAAACTGGAGGGGTATTTCTGAGAATAGCGGTCACAGGTGTACCGGGAACTGGAAAGACAAGTCTGTGCATAAGCCTCTCAAAAGAAGGTTACAGGATATTGGATATGAATGCCGTAGCACAGGATCTTGGATGCATAGAGGAACAGGTCGTGGATATTGACTGCATGAACAGTAAACTGGCAACTGAAGGAACGATCATAATGGACTCCCATTATTCACATCTCCTGTACCCATGGTGCGTAATATACATGGAATGCGAACCTGATGAACTTGAAAAAAGGTTGAATGCAAGGGGATATTCTCCAGAAAAAATCGGGCAGAACATGGACAGTATCCTTTCAGGCGATATCCTGTACCAATGCATGGAATCTATCCCGGTCTCCAGGATACTGAGAATAGACACAACGGAGGAACATATGGAGAAAAATTTAAAAGCAGCGCTGTTTTTCATCAAGAAGATGGAGAGTAATTTCAATGGGCCTTGATTCATACAGGAAAAATGCAGAACCAATCCTTGACAGGATGGTGGGCCCCTTCATGAAATTCAATCCTGACACCCTGACTGTGCTCTCATTCATTCTCGCTGTGATCTCTGCATTGTTTCTGATAATATCCGGAAGATTCATTCCATGGTATTTCATCATACTGGCATTCGTGGCCCTGTTTCTATCGACTCTATTTGATGCGATGGACGGGTTTGTTGCCAGAAAGAAAGGCACAAATTCTATGTATGGCGATATGCTTGATCACACATTCGACAGGTATTCCGATTTTGCACTGATCACTGGATTCGCACTGTCACTCCAGGGAAACATTCTTCTCGGTCTGCTTGCGGTTGGTGGTGTGTTCATGTCCAGTTACATGGGAACCCAGGCACAGGCAGTGGGCCTGAAAAGAAATTATGGAGGCATACTGGGAAGGGCAGACAGGCTCATTCTCATGAATATTGCAATCATTGTGGAATTCATATATCCTTTCACGTTGAATTTCTATATTGCTATAACAAGCATCAATGTGATGCTCATATGGTTCATCATCGGGGGCCATGCGACTGCAATTTTGAGATTCAGGAAAACAGCGAAAGAAATGAAACAGGAAAAAGCAGTTCACTGAAGAACTGCTTCAACTTCCTTCATAAGTTCATGAGAATCCTTCTCATTCTTTCCCTGCACAAATATCCTTATGATTGGTTCCGTGCCTGAGGGCCTTGCAAGTACCCATTTGTCCCCTTTCCTGATCTTGATTCCATCAGTTCTGTCAATGTCCCAATCAGGGTAATGTTTCAGTATTTTTTCTATGATAGATTCAAATTTTTCATCAGTCCTGAGTGTTTTTCTTGTTATGGAATACTGTGGAAGATCTGCAATAAGTTCTGAAAGTTTCTTCCCCGTTTCCGCCATGATGTTAAGTATTATCCCAAGACTCATGGCACCATCCCTGCAGTACTGGTGATCACCGTATATGATACCACCATTCTCCTCGCCACCAAGCCTGGCTTTCTCCTCTATCATGGTTCTTGAGACTATG
>JAKAYJ010000091.1 GCA_021816385.1 Thermoplasmata archaeon | reverse complement strand
AATTACAATTTCAAACTTATTGCTTTAGAATGTCAAGCAGATTCATTTTCCGGCTCAATCTCCACTCGAGGATAAAATCTACCACACTTAGGATCACAAGGGAAAACATGAGCAGTAGAAATTCCTCAAAGGTACTGTTTCTCCCCTCTTTCAGGAAGAAAAATCTAAGTCCGTTGGTTCCTGTGACCTCAATATTTATGAACATATCCGTCAGGAGGATCATCACCAGCATCGACCCCGTAAATAGTTTCAATGCAACAGAATCCATATTGATAAGATTATGGACAAGATAAGCAACAGAAATAATCAGGATAGAAAATAATACCACTTCTGGATCAACAAAGTAATTGAATGCCCCGAAGGTAAATGTCATTATACCCACCATGGCCGGGAAAAGCAATCCTTTCACATTCCCAAGTTCCTTCCGGTAGTGTGTCCCTGAAATCGTAATGAAACCAAGACTGATCAGAACCATGAAATCTGTAATACTTAAAAGGAAGGATTCACCGGATGCGACAAGGAGTATAATGAACACAAGTGTGAATATCCACGAGTACTTGGTGAGACTGTATGGAAATATCCTGTCCTCGCCCAGGGATTTAAGATGCCTTGATGCAGCCAGAAATGCCGGGACGAAAGTTGTCAGGGTTGCAATGATGAATGCGATTATCATCAGTAGAAACCATGATTCACCTCCTGTCATCTGTGCAATAAGGAAGGCAGGAATCGAACTTTTTTCTATTCCTGTCCCCCTGGATTGTGTCAGAAGAACTGCAATAGAATATACGATATTTATGGATGAGGAGACAATTATGGTAAATATCATTGACCATTTTATGACATGATCCTTGTCCAGCATTATCTTCTTCTTTATCATCGGAATGTTTATGGTGCTTCCGTCAGTTATATTTCTCTGAAATGCCATGATTTCCTGGAAACCAAAGAAGAGGATGAACAGGTATCCAGTATCAATCAGTATGTCTTCCACCCAGTTTCCTGTAAAGGAGAAGAAGAGATGAGTTGAAAGATGGGAAGGCGATCTGAAAATTACGCCTTCTTCCGCTATTAATATGACTGCCATGGCTATCATCATGACCAGCTGCACCTTGCCTATGAATCTTAAGTATCTTTCCTCGAAGAATGCATTTATTATGAACCATACGATAAATAGTCCGAGTATGGCATAAATCAGAACCTTTGAAATCAGTGACCCACCAATTGAGCTTTCAGGTATCACAATGAACAGAAGATCAAAAAAAATGATCACGCAGTAGGCAGAAAGGGCTGAGTTTGCCACCCACATGGAAATCCTGCTGATAAAATATCTGACAGATGAAACTCCATAGGCCTCCCTTACAAAGGCTGGTCCACCAACAATATCCCTTCCATTATTCTTGTGGAACTCATAGACATCAAAGTATACCTTGGCCATGAATAGTGATGTGATGGATGCAACAATAAGGGAAATAGTGGATACGATACCATACTGAAGTGCATTTTCCGGTATCAGTATGAATAATGGAGATCCAAGGGTCGATCCTATTCCTATGGATAGAATTATGAAAAAACCGTAAACCGGATTTGGCTTTCCCCTGATCCTGGGTCTTGAAAATTTAATTCTCAGGGATTTTGGAAATGAAACGGTGAGATACAGGCTGAAAAATATCATTGCCATTACTGAAACAATCAGGAGTGACTTATTTATTGTCATATTGTTAAAGTTCAGAATGACAGACCTGTTGCTATAGAAGAAAAGGATGGAGAATAAAAAAATAGCAAGACTGATAACTGTTATTATCAGTCTCCCGAGATAGATCTCTCTTATTGTTCTCCTATCCATTTTGAACTTACCTGAAGAGGAATCTGATGTTCATCCTGGCAGTCTTAAGCGTGCTGAAAGACGCCAGGAGAAGGACCACTGCAACAAGAAAATTTATCACAATGGTCAGTGATGTCAGGCCGGTTGTTTCTGATATGCTATGGAGGGCATTTCCATAATAGTTCAGCAGATAACCAGATGCATTCCCGCCAAAAAAAGTTGGAATGACAAAAAGTATCCCCATTACAAAGAGGAATGAAGAGAGAAGAAATTCACCCAAAGTTGCGAATAAAATGTTGATATCAGAACCTTTCCGTTCTTCCTTTATTAGATTAAGGAACTCTCTTACCTCTTCCTCGTTAGAATTTTCAAGCTTCCTTATCACATCTGCCCTTGAAATATCAGCCTCCTTATCGCTGAGGATCATCAATCCCTTTATGCTGACTTCAAGTGAATCTATTAGAGGACTAAGCAATTCCTCTTTCTTATTAGATTCCATATTGTATCTCCCTATGAAATTTCATTAATAAACTTTCCATAAAAACATTGCACCAAATTTTTAATGGGCAGAACATGATCCTCATATGTTCGAACAAAAATGTCTGACAGAACCATATAATTAGGTTTTCCATAAAGACTTAAACCTTTGAAGTAATTACTGGTTAGGGATTTAATGGAGGCAAACCAGCAGCAAAATTCTGATTTAATGTTCAAGGCATTTTATCAGTATTTACTCGATGCAATTATAAGCAAAAATGAATACGAAAATCACAAGAATCTACAGGATACATTAAAATCTAAACAGCCCCAGAGCATTGCTGAAGTGGATAATTTACTCGTATCACTTAACAAACTTCTGGACGATTTCAAGTCAGTAACAGTTTCAGGTCTTTTCGATGACACAGAGAAGGAAATACAGAGCTTCGTAGGAGTTTCACTTGAGAAATTCAAGAAGAAAATTAATGACGATTACAGGAACAGGATAAATGATCTTGAAGGGTCAATGTCCGCCTCAAGAACCAATTCCATAAAGAATATCCAGGCGTTTCTTTCAATGGATTTCCTGAAAATCGTAGATGCGAATATCTTTGTAAAATGGGTTGACGGCGTCTATGATGCTGCAGTAAGATATACTGCTGAGAGTTCCATTGAATACGATTTCTCCCTGAATTCAAGAAGTTCAGATCTATTCAAGGAATCACTACGGTTTGGCTTCCTGGAGAAAGGTGTCAAGATACCGATAAATTCAGCAAGCAACTGGGCTGGAAAGGAGGCCCAGATTGACTATGAAAAGATTGATAAATTTTACATGACATCTGCAAGCATAAACAAGGGAAACCTGTTTGTTGAATTCGCTGATCCGGACAGCAATGCGAAGGTCACTTTTGTAATGTCCAGGGGAAACGAAAATTCATTCCTTTCCATAGAGTATAAGGATGACAACCAGACGGTTGATGTAACAAGCGTCCCTGCCCTGAACAATATGCTGGAGATAGACAAGATACAGGTACCACTCGACAGGATATATGGTACCCTGAAAGAGATAGAATCAAACAAAACGAAGCTGGTCAGACTGGTGGAGGATGGTATTGACATTCTATCCACGGGTTCATTCAGGAAGCTTGCGGTAAAAATAATTGAAATTAAGAAAGATGCATTGAAAGGCTACATAAATCAGATAAACGAAAGGGCAGACAAGGACAGGATAACTGTTGATAACCTGAAGGAAAAATTGAAGCTTGCAGGTGAGTTTGGGTCACAGATTTCAAGCATCCTTGACCTTGGTCCGCTCTGATTATTTCGGAAAATTCTCCCTGCTCTTACTTCTTTCAAGCTGTCTTTTAAACAATTCGTAATCCTTGTCATCAAACTCATATATTAGGGAGCCAACGTATCCGCATTCATTACATTTGTATTTTCCGGTTATCAATCCGGAATCAGCGAAAATATTTTCTGATCCACACATAGGACAGACCACATGATTCATGACTCCTCATGATCTTCAGGCATTATAACCTTAATCCATTTCATTCAAGATCATTTCAAAATTATCCCGGAATATATGCGAAAATTCAGCTAAATTTAATATGATCAAAAATAGAAAATACTAAATTCCCTTGAAGTCATTACTAACCATGAAGAATTTAATTGATGGAAAGTGGGTAGATTCATCAAGTGGAAAAACACTGGATGATCTGAACCCTGCAACAGGTATGAAAATTGATACGTTTCCAGCTGCAACGAAAGATGATGTGAGCAGAGCCATAGATGCAGCAGAAGGTACTTTCTGGAAGTGGAATGAACTTGGATCAAAGGAGAGAGGAAGAATTGTCAGGAAGGCTGGAGATCTCATACAGGCTAAGAGGAAGGAACTGGAGGATCTCCTTGTCAGGGAATGTGGAAAGATAAGGCCACAGGCACAGGAAGAGGTCAACGGTGTTCTTGACCAGATTTATTATTATGCTGAATTTGAAAGAAAGATCACCGGGGATCTAGTTGAGGGCGACTCAAGCAAGAGAAAGATATTCCAGTACAGGGTGCCAAGGGGAGTTGTCGTTGCACTCACACCATGGAATTTCCCGGCAGCAATGGTTGCAAGGAAACTTGCTCCAGCCCTTATGACCGGTAACTCAGTTGTACTGAAGCCAAGCAGTGATACACCATTAATCGCTGAATGGATAGTAAGAAAATTCCAGGAGGCAGGGATTCCGGACGGAGTACTGAACATGGTTACTGGAAAGGGCTCTGAGATAGGTGATTTCATAGTCTCTCACAAAAAAGTTGCTCTTGTTACCCTTACAGGCTCAACTGCAACAGGTCAGAGAATCATACAGCAATCATCAGCGAACATGGCAAAGCTCATGCTTGAACTGGGAGGAAAGGCACCCTTCATAGTCTGGAACGATGCAGATATGGAGAAGGCACTGAAGACACTTGTATGGGCTAAATTCTGGAATGCTGGCCAGTCATGCATTGCAGCCGAAAGGCTTTACCTGCACGAGGATATAGCCGATAAATTCGAGGAAAAATTCATTTCAATGACAAGAGGATTGAAGGTCGGCGATCCAGAAACAGCACAGATGGGCCCACTCATCAACCATGATGCCCAGAAGAATATGGAAAGTGTCATATCAGAATCTGAGAAGGAGAACCTGAAGATTTTATCAGGAGGGAAGAAGCCAGACCTCAAGGGGGATTTCAGCAAGGGATTCTTCTTTGAACCAACACTTATAGAGAACGTACCACAGAAGTCATCCATATTCCAGGATGAAATATTCGGTCCGGTGCTGGGCATACACAGGGTCAACGACT
>JAKAYJ010000090.1 GCA_021816385.1 Thermoplasmata archaeon | reverse complement strand
GATGGATCTCTTTCCGGAGCCATGGCATGCCAGACATTTTCTGTCACCCGTATAACCCATTCCCCTACAGGTTCTGCAGGTAATAGTGTTTATGAGCCGGAAGGGGCCATTCTGCTGAACTATTCTCTCCTGTCCTGTACCGTTGCATGCCCTGCATGTTTTTACATTGCCCTCATATCCTTTACCTTTGCAGGTATCACAATCCACACTTCTCCTGAACTTTATTTCCTTTTTCACTCCAGAATAGGATTCAGCCATGGTGATTTCCAGTTCTACAGAGAGGTCAAGTTGTGCCTCTCTTCTCCCGGTACCACCTGAAGTTGCTCCTGAAAATGGAGAGCCACCACCAAATCCTTTGAATATCTCATCAAAAATGTCTGAAAAATCCGAGAAGTGCGTGAAATTCTGCCAACTGAATCCGGAACCGGGACCGCTCCCAAATTCAACTTTTCCAGTCTGATCGTAAATCCTCCTCTTGTTCTCATCAGAGAGTACCTCATATGCTTCTCCGATCTCCTTGAATTTTTCTTCTGCTTCCTGCTTCCTGTCAGGATTTACGTCGGGATGCCACTTCTTTGCAAGTGTCTTGAATGCTTTCTTTATATCTTCTTGCGATGCATTTTTATCAACGCCAAGGGTTGAGTAGTAGTCCGTACTCACCTATCTCTACCTCTACTGTTCTTCAGTGCTGTCATCTGTAGTTTCTTCACTGCCTTCTTCAGAACCCGCTTCCTGATTCTGTTCCGTTCCTGGTTCTTCCTGAGTCGGCTCAGCAGTACTGTAAAGATTTGCCCCTATTTTCTGTATCTTTTCTGAAAGTTCTTTGGTGAATTTGTCTACCTCATCCTCGTTTGTATTCTTTATTGCTTCTCTCAGTTTCGATATGATGCCCTTTGCCTCATCCGATTCTGCCTTGTCTATCTTCTCACTGTTTTCGTTCAGTGTCTTTTCCGCAGAGTATGCAAGATTCTCGGCTATGTTCATCTTTTCTATCTGCTCTCTTTTCTTCTTGTCCTCTTCCGAGAATTTTTCTGCCTCTTCCTTCATCTTTTCTATCTGCTCCTTGGAAAGCTTGTTCTTTGCCTCTATGGATATTTTCTGCTCCTTGTTTGTTGCCTTGTCCTTGGCGCTCACTGTCAATATTCCATTTGAGTCTATATCAAAAGTAACCTCAACCTGCGGTATCCCCCTCGGTGAAGGAGGGATTCCTTCAAGATTGAACTGCCCCAGTGAAACATTGTCCTTTGCAAGGCTTCTTTCACCCTGAACCACATGGATCGTCACAACTGTCTGCATATCTGCGGCTGTGGAAAACAACTGTGATTTTCTAACAGGTATAGGGGTGTTCGAATTGATAAGGGGTGTTGACACTCCTCCGAGGGTCTCTATACCCAGAGTCAGAGGTGTCACATCCACCAGGACTATATCCTTTATATCTCCTGCAAGGACTGCACCCTGAAGCGCAGCTCCCGTGGCAACACATTCCATGGGGTCTACTCCGCCCTCTACCTTCTTTCCAAAGAAATCTTCCACGTATTTCTTCACGTAGGGAATTCTTGTTGGGCCACCAACCATTATGATCTTATCAATTCCACTTTTTGAGATATTTGCTTCCTTGATAGCTGTTTCGAGAGGGTGCAAGGATCTTTCTATTATTGGTTTGATGAGATCTTCAAACTTTGATCTACTGAGTGAAAGCTGCACATGCTTTGGTTCATTGTTAATGACAGTTATGTATGGGAGGTTTATCTCAGTCTCAAGAGTTGATGAAAGCTCAATCTTTGCCTTCTCAGCAGCATCTTTGAGCCTGATGTATGATTTCTTGTCCTTGGAAAGATCGAAATTCTCCTTGCTCTTGAAATCGTCCACTATGTATTTGATGATGGCATCATCCATATCTGTACCACCAAGTTTTGTGTCACCTGACGTTGATTTCACTTCAAAAAGACCATCTTCAAACTCCATGACCGTCACATCAAGGGTTCCTCCTCCAAGATCGTATACAAGAATTTTCATTGACTGATTCTGCTTGTCTATCCCATATGCAAGTGATGCGGCTGTCGGCTCATTAATTATTCTCTTTACGTTTAAGCCAGCAATGGTTCCGGCATCCTTCGTGGCCTGTCTCTGATTGTCATCAAAATATGCAGGTACCGTTATAACTGCATCCGTGATTGTTTCCCCAAGAAAATTCTCTGCATCCCTCTTTATCTTCTGAAGAATGAATGCTGATATCTGCTGTGGAGTGTATTCCTTTCCATATGCTTTGAATTTGAAATCGGTTCCCATCTTCCTCTTTGCAGCGATTATGGTTCCTTCAGGATTAAGAAGTGCCTGTCTTCTTGCCGGTTCACCAACCAGAAGCTGCCCATCTTTTGTGAAAGCTACATAGCTGGGAAAAGATTTCCCGCCAATAGAGACGCCCTCTGCACTTGGTATAATCGTGGGCTTTCCAGATATTACCACTGAAGCTGCCGAATTGCTTGTTCCAAGATCTATTCCTATTATTTTACTCAACTTTTTCACCTCTTTTTTCAACTATTACCTTTGCTGTCCTTATGACTTCGCCATTTAACGTATACCCTTTCTGTATCTCATGTGCTATTCTGTCCTCTGACTCACCATCTACTGTGCCAACAACTTCATGATATTTCAGATCAAGATTCTTTCCCACGGTTTCTATTTCTTTGAAGCCAAACGGCGTAAGGGATGATATCAGGATTTTTCTAAGATTTTGTAGCATTGTGGTTTCCTTGCTTGAAGCTATGCCTGAATCCATTGAGTCGAGAAGAGGAAAGATACTTTTTAAAATTTCCATTCCTGCGGTTTTTTTTTGGTTTTCAAAGTCTCTTGAAATTATCTTTATATAATTCTGGAGTTCAGCGACTGATCTCAGGAGTGTTTCATTTTTCTTTTTGAGCTCCTCCACACTGTCTCCTTCAATCCGTATTTTCAGGTCGGTCATTCTCTTTCTACTCCTTGCTGCCTTGATGGAATAATCAATTGGATCCAGCATAATTTCAGCCTGATCCGGAATATACGCCATACGTGGTAAATATGTTCTTCATTATAAATATTTCTTTTTTCTTTTTGTATTCGTCCCTTGCTATAGAAACATATCAGTGGAATATAATTTCATTCCTATATCCATATCCTATGCCTGATTTCTAAACTGGCAGAGTTCACGAGTTATGAACACTGGACACACGCAGTAACAGACCTGTTTGAAAACTGTGCCTTGATGTATAACCTCGCCATTGAGTCTTTAATTGATTGCTCTGATCATCCATGCCCAATCATCCTTGGTAATGAATACTTTTTTTATTCCAATGAAAAATTTGTCAGGATTCTTTTCAAGAAACTCGTGAAGCATCAGTATTTTCTTTATGATTGCATACTTTCCATCACTTTTTGATTCTGCCCTTATCAGGCCATAATTAATGCGAATATATACCTGCATCAACACTTCCATCATGGATATTGTTCTGAGTGCAATATCAGGGCTATTGTGATTTTCCATTATCCCTTTTATTGCCTTAGGAGCGTAATAATTGCTCTTGAGGCCCATATTAGATTTTTCAATTGCGAGGTTGCCGTATATTTCTAGCACATCTTCCATTGACAGATCTCCCGCGAGGAACTTCAGTTTCAAGTCCTCTTTGAGATCATCATACACTTTTCTTGACCATGGATGGATCTCAATATACCTGGAAAAATTCTGTGCCCACTTTAGCAGTTTTTCCCTATTTTCATTATTTTTCAGATTCTGCGGTTTCGCTTTTTTTATTGAAAAGTCATCTCTTTTATTCTTATTTGGTCGATAAATGGTGTAAATGTCTCCCGCTTTTTCAGATATTTTTAAATTGTATTCTGCACGCTTTCCTGGGTTGCTAAGTATCCCATAAGCTTCATTGATCTGCCTCGCCATAATTTCTGCAAGGTTTTTATCCGTATTATTTACATCGGGATGCCACCGTTTAATCATTTTGTAGTATCCTTTCCTGATATCTTCATCAGACGCATTTATTGACACGTTGAGAAGTTTGTAATAATCAATCATTCTTTATTGTAATACGCATGTTGTCTATAATATATTTTTTATGGTTAAATTTAATTATAGTTTAGATTTGGATTTTAAAAACAGTTGAAACTTCGTAGTGCTTGCATTTTGAAGATAACATAATTCATCAGAATCAATATTTTATATGCATATTAAAATATTACTTCAGGAATCCTGCTTAATTTCAACATCTTCACTTTATGCGTTTTTAATATATTTTATATCTATTTGTTATATGATGTATATTCATATTTTTATAATTAGAAAAATTCTTAGGAAAAGGTAATTTCAAATTGTAATTTTTCTGCTATTCCCCATTCTTACGGTGCAGGAATCAGTAACATTATTATAATAATTCCTTATATCATATATACGCTTGAATGAGGTGAACACGATATTAGACCTGTCAGTTATACTACCAACATACAATGAGGCTGAAAATCTCCCTATAATAGTACATCGGATAGAGGAGATGGACTTAAACTGCCAGATAGTTGTTGTAGATGACAATAGTCAGGATAAAACAGCTGAAATAGCTGAGCGCCTTAACTCAAAATACGGAAACATTATAGTCATCAGAAGACCCGGAAAAAATGGAATTGCAACTGCAGTCAGAGATGGACTTCTCAATTCAGAAAGCAAGTATGTAATTGTAATGGACAGCGATTTACAACACCCTCCGGAGGTCATCCCCAAAATATTAAACGAACTTGAAAAAGGGAGAGACCTTGTGGTTGCTTCAAGATATGTTCGTGGGGGATCGGCTGAATTTAATATCATCAGAAAAGCTATTTCAAAATTTGCAACAGTTCTTGCCCATATGAACATCCAAAAGACAGAGGCGATAAAAGATCCACTTTCCGGATTCTTTGGATTCAGAAGAGATGTGGTGAAACCTGATCAAATTGTTTCTAATGGATACAAGATACTTCTTGAAATACTGGTGGCCACTAGCACCACAAACATTGGTGAGGTTCCATACAGATTCATAAAGAGGAAGAGAGGGAAAAGCAAGCTTGGTCTAAGTGAATTCATCAAATACATAAAACTGGTGCTCAAACTTTCTGATTACCAGATGATT
>JAKAYJ010000089.1 GCA_021816385.1 Thermoplasmata archaeon | reverse complement strand
TTCCGATCTATGAGATTACTGAATCTAAATCACATTTTTGCCTACATTGCCTTTTATATAGACCCCAGAGATTCTTCTTTTTGATTTGGTATACAAGAGAAGATTCGATCAGAGCTCTTGTAAGCATAATTGTTGCAGCAGGGTATTTCTTTACAGTAATACTGGAAAGTTCTTCAGAAAGCTTGAGAAGTCTTTGATCTGAAGCAGTACATACCAATCTTCCGAAGTACTTCACGGATCTTCTTCCCCCGTGATTCCTTCCGCCACCGATGGGTGGATTTTGCGGAGATTGTGTAGTAGGCGGAACGGAAGGAGTATCTGGGCTAGAAGGTGATTGTGGATTACTCTCCGTTGATCCGACCGCGGTAATTTCACGGTGGGTGGCATCATACTCAGTTTTCCATTTATTAATAAGCAGTAATATCTCTTCTTTGGAGCTACGAGTATCTATTGTGTCGCCTTCAGTGTCTATGAGGCTAGCTTTGGCAAAGTGAAAGATAACAAAATTGAATTTGTCGATTGGTATATCCTCTGAATTTGTAACTTCGTACTGAGCATCAAACTGAAGACCAATTGCAGCTATAATATCTGTCATTCCCAATGCTCTGGTCATCTTGGTTGGTTCCAGCCCATTCTTATCAATTTCTTTTCTTATTTCTCCTGTACCCCAGAGATCTAGATTTCTAATGTACGCTAAGAGGTTATAGAATTTGACAAAATCTACTACTGTTGATTTTTCCGCCCTTAACTCTTCTGCAGTCCTGTCGGCATCTCTGCCAAACTTGTTAAATGCATCTTTCATGAATTTCCACTTAGAGACCTGTACCCACTTTTTGACTCCGTAATCTGCGTGTTTGTCTGAGATAATTCTTAGAACTGAATCTCTTGTTGGGACCAACGATATGGCCACACTTCTAATTCTATTGATGATGTCTTGAGTCACTGTGCCTACAGCGTTATTGAATTCTTCTCTGAACTGTTCGGGGACTAACTCCCTGTGAACAATGCATTTTATTGCTAAAGCCCTTCTATTACCCTCAAGAATTATTTTTCTCCCATTTTCTTCAACCACTAATAGAGTTTCGTTTGGGTATAAGCCCTTAAATGAAACGATATCAGAGGCCATTTCAATTATTCCCTCTTCTTCAAAGAGAATTGGAATGGCTTCTGTATCATTTCGAAATTTAGTAAAATCGATTCGGTAATTTTCTCTGTTCAAATAGAGTATATCTATGTCAACATTCATCTGCTGGAAACT
This sequence comes from Thermoplasmata archaeon, assembly GCA_021816385.1. The sequence goes on along the minus strand of JAKAYJ010000089.1, from coordinate 3,925 downwards.
TGCCGTATCTTCTGACATCCACTCACTCTCCATTCTCCCTTTCCACTTTCATAGAGCCTTCAAAAATCATGAGTCCCTTCTTCATATCTTGAAATAAATATAAGAGTATTTATAGATTTTCCGAAAGGTGCAGGGAAGTTATAAGAAGCTTACTTTTTCCTTCTTTGGTATTTTTGATTTAAACACAGCCAGATTCCTCATTTATTAACTTCACTTACGCTGCTATCTTTTCTTGATTTTATCAAGAAGATCTTTTGCTTCTTCAAACTCTCGACTATCCTTGATCCCTTCTGCGTGTTCTTCTATTAGTTTTTCCACTCCGTTGACAGCATCGCCTGCCTCGTAAATTTGCCTGTTGGATTTGAATTCCTTAAGAATGACCTTCAATTCATCTTTTGTAAACGGCTCTAGCATTCTCAAAACCCGAAATATTGAATTAGCCTGGCAGTAACTTGAAATCATAGGGATTTTCTCAAGAATGTTATTCCGGATATCCGCCTTGAATTTTTTTTCTTTAGACAATATTTCAAATATTTTTTGGGCTACGCGTTCATCCCACTTATATGGGTGACTTCTTTTTTCCTTCGAAGCGTCGAGCTTTTGGAACTTATTCATAAAGCCATATGGGATATCTATACCGTCTGCAATAACTGGAATGATTTTCTTCCCTGAAACATATGCAATTCCAGATTCTTGGTCGCACCAGTTCGATTCTTTGAAATTCTGAGTAATGAAGGCAACAAATATTCTATTGCTCTTGACATTCTTGACTATCTCTTTCAGCCACTCATGTGAAGGAACGATATCCCTGTGTGCTATAAATACTCCGAATCCTAAACATTGAAGTTCGCTTGCCAAACTCATTACTTCATTTAGGTCCTTTGTGCTATGACTCATAAAGATGTTCAAGTTGTGACTGTTTTTTACAGTTCCACTTTTTATAGATTTAACCGAGAGCTTAGTGGAAGCGCCTCCGAGAATGAACCTTACAGCTACTATCTCTGGACCATAATCCATTACAGGATACGAGTCCACCGCAGCCTTTAGAATCTCGTTCTTATCAGCTTCGTTTAGATTCTTAAGTTTCTCGTAATTTGTAAGTGGAGAATATATTTCAAATGTCGAGAGCGTTGAGAATAATCGACTGCCATAAGTGCTTGACTCGTTTATCGCTGTAGATGAACCTTTCAAAAGTTTCGCCAACTCTGATTTATTTCTATGCCTTAGAATATCCATTATTTGTGTTATATCCGCAGCCAAGAATTCACCGATCCGTTATTTTCAACTCTGCTTGTATGCATTAATGATCGACTTTCTTCTCTTTTGTCATTCTCTTTACTGAATCATAACCAGATTCCTTTTTAATTCGATCAATCTTCTCTCTAATCGCATCTCTCATAAATTCAGCCCTGTCGTTGTATCCAAGCTCTTTGTAGAGTATATCGATATCACTACTCATAAATTCCGTAATTTCAAAGCCCACTTTAACTCTCTTCGGCTTCTCATCGCTTTCCATGGCAATTGATTAGAAATGAGCAACATATATATAGTTCGATTACTATGACTTCTTATGACTAATAATAGTAAGTCATTGAGAGCAAGACTACAAGAAATACCAGGCAATATTATCGACCAAACTTCTATTTCTATTGGAAGAGGTCTCAAGGATTTCCTTGATACTTTGAAAGTGACTCCACGGGAATCCTACCATGTTGAAATTAAGAGATTGTTAGAAGAGGGATCTGCATGACCGATTACCCGGACCAAGATTCACTAAGGGAGTACGTTTCTTTTCTGTTCACCATTGAGACCATCGCAAGGGATGAGCATAAGAGATTAAGAAACAACAGGGAAATATAGATCTTCTGCTTGATTCTGTTCTGAAGATAACTGCGACTCACTTCGGTAAAATGACCGAACGGTCTAATGGAAATTTCTATTCTTCAAGTCAACAGCCACCTAAGGCGGTCGACCAGTCCAAGAATCAACCCGCTCAACAGCAGAAAGCAGGTCAACCTCAATCTAGTTTAAACTTAGAACCTCTGCTACTTCTGAACTAATTCCATTAGACTCTTGAGAAAAAATCATAGTCCAAGATTGTCATCGTGAAGAAGCTCCCCATTGGTAATTGGAGGCCTAATGAACAGGTTATCGTGCAATAACTTGACACTCTTGCCTTCCAGAACGTTTCAATATTTAGAGACTTTTGTCATAGTGCACCACAGTTTGGAATTAAAAAGCTCTCTCGTCTTGATATAAATGTCTCTACGGGCCCGCCGGGATTTGAACCCGGGTCGTCGGCTCCGAAGGCCAAAAGGATGATCCAAACTACCCCACGGGCCCTTGACTATATTCCGTAAATGTTATAAAAGATGCCTTTCCCATTGTTATTCCTGAGAAGTGAAGATTGAACATACCCATAGATAGGGCAATCAGTTAGTTTTTTATCATCATAGGCATAAGGTGCTTAGCGAGCGTGGTGTAGCCTGGTAACACGTGAGCTTGCCAAGCTCATGCCTCGGGTTCAAATCCCGGCGCTCGCACTGAAATTGGAAATTGATCTTATTCTTCAGCTTATGAATCAATAATGATTATCACCGCTCCGTATTGGAGGTGCTTATTCTGTTCTTTGATTATTTAGTTAGGGGGGTTTATCTTCCGCTGCATTTCCATCAGGTATCCCACCCTATCAGATGTGCTTGGGTGTGACAGGTTCCAGTATCTGGGAACGGCGACAGGAGTATGGTTCAACTTGGAAAGCTTAAGCAGTGAATCTGCGAGGAGTCCGGGACTGGTGTATCTTGCAGCCACGATATCTGCCTCCTTCTCATACCTTCTGCGCAATATTGGCAGGAGCAAATAAGAAGTAACGAATATTGAAACGACGAGCCCGAATAGCATTCCTATCCTTAGTCCATAATCCAAGATATATACTATGAGGGAAAAGAGCGCGTTTCCAATTGTAAAAGTGCATAATCCGACAAAAACCAAAGTCTTCTTGAGATGCTTCATCTTTGCATGTGCAATCTCATGTGCCATTATCGCAACTTCCTCTTCCTCCGATAAGTTCTCCATCAGGAAGTTTGTGACGAAGATGTAGTAGTGGGTTATGCCTGCCTGGAATGCATTGGCTATCCTTGACTTGCTCCAGTCCACGACCCTGTACCCTGAAATCTTGACCCCCATCTTCCCTGCGATCTCATTTGCTCCGTTGACTATATTGGAACTGCCAATATCCTTGGAAACTCTTTTCCATACCCTTACACGGATGTTTATTGCAACGCCAACCAATGCAGCAGATAAAATTACGTTCATGTATATCAGGGCAAGATAGGACCGGCCGAAGGACAGGATGTCTGCACCTGACATTATCCAGAAAGGAACGACTATGTACAGATAGGAAAGGGAATTCCTGACGTATACTCCATACCCAGCTTTTACCTTCCTGTATTTGACATCCAGATCGAAAACAAGGAAGGAGGATATCATTAGGACGGGAATTAAGGCAGCGGTTTCAATGAGAACTTCTTGAAAATAATTTGAGGGTTTGCTCGTAAAATAGAATATCAGGGATGAAAGCAGTACGATAATCCCTGTGGCTATGCCTATCCTAGCCCTCTTCCTCCAGAATGTGAGATTATTTTTCTCCTCGCTCTCATCCATTATTTATTGCCAGCCCAATTAAACCCAGATTTAAACGTTTCACATCCGCCATTCTCCAAGACAGGATTTTCAAGAAACATCACTGCACGTACGGGGCATAGATTGATGGGAATGATTCCACCAGGTATAGGTTGATGTTCAGGACGTTGACGTATTTAGTTCCGAAGAAGAACATGGTGTACTGAGTGTATTTAGCAAGTGTTGCGTTCAGGAATGATTCAGGGATGCCAGTAGCATTGTGAATCCTTGGGACCTGGCTTAG
>JAKAYJ010000088.1 GCA_021816385.1 Thermoplasmata archaeon | reverse complement strand
TACGCTCCAGCCACAGATCATATTAAAGAAATAATAAGACAGATAAGGATTCTGGAGAGGCGTGGATATACCTACAAACTCCCTGATGGAATATATTACAGGGTATGGATGGACAGGAATTATGGCATATTATCTGGTCAAAAAGCAGATAAGCTTGAGCAGGGAAAAAGGGCAACAGTGTCAGATTTCAAGGAGGACCCGAGGGACTTTGTTCTATGGAAATTTCAGAAAACAGAAAAAGAACCTGCATGGACGAGCCCATGGGGAAAGGGCAGACCTGGATGGCACATAGAAGACACGGCAATATCTGGAAAATATTTCGGAAGCCATTATGATATACACGGTGCCGGATCAGACCTATTGTTTCCTCACCACGAGTCAGAACTCTCCATAATGTCATCTTTAAAAGGTAATGGAAGGGTAGTTGATTTCTGGGTATATTCAGGGTTGCTGAAAATTAACGGGACAAAAATGTCCAAATCAGAGAACAATTTCATTACAGTTAAGGAAATATCAGAAAAGTATTCATCAGAAACTGTCAGGATGGCATTTTTGTCAAATAATTATTCCTCGGAAACTGATTTCTCCGAATCTCTTCTCGAAGAAGCCAAGAAAAATGTGGAATACATAAACAGGGCTTACATGCTGCTTTCCGGTGTAAGAAAGAAGGGAAAGAAGCTGGAATATGAAAATTTATTCAAAGCTATAGATAAGGAAATGGAAAAGGATCTGAACACAAGAAGTTCAATAGCTGGCCTGCTTGAAATATGTTCAATGATATATAAGAATATTGACCAGATGGATGAGAGTGATGCAAGCATCATGCAAGCAAGAATCGAAGAGGTCGACTCTTATCTGGGAATACTGGTAAGAGGAAGCACAAATCTAAGCAATAATTCCATTGAGGAACTGGTAAGGTTGAGGGAAATTCTCAGAAAGGAAAAAAAATACGAGGATTCTGATATTTTGAGGAACGCACTCAGGAAATCTGGCATCATTATTGAAGATGGACAGGGTAAATCAGGGTGGCATTATGAAATCAGGTAGGGCTTTCATTGGTGTTGATCTTGTTGTGGACTTTGTAGATGGAAAATTCGGTTCAGAAAATGCCAAACAGGTGGCTGAAAGGGCAGAAAAATTCCTAAAAAAGATAGATTCCACTGAAACAGTTGTACTGACACTGGATTCACACATGAAGAACGATCCAGAGTTTCGTGTTTGGGGAGAGCACTGCTTAAGAAACACAACAGGATCGTCACTTTATGGTGACCTGGATAAAATAAATGCATACCATGTGGAAAAGAGGTTTTATGATGCTTTCTTTCAGAGTGATCTGGATGGATTTCTGAGGGCTAAAGAAATAAGGGAACTTTATATTTTCGGCATCAGTACGGACATCTGTGTTCTTCATACTGTTGCAGGAGCATTTTTCAGATACTATAATATTACAATAATTGATGACCTCTGCGCATCCCTGAGGGAAGAAGATCATAATACAGCACTAATGCAGATGAAAAGATTGTATGGTGTCAGGACAATTAAATCAAATGAACTGGTGAAACTAAATGAGTGAAGGAAAGTTCTTTATTGCGACCGAGAAGGAGATAATTGATGGAAAAGCCAGTGATGTGTATTTCAGCAGGACATTGAATCTTGTACTGCCGGAAAAGAAGATGGTAGTGGCTGAAATCACATCCTCTGTTATTGAAGAGTGGATCAACTTTACCGGACTTGAGGAAGTGACAAATCTTCTTGAAGGAAGAAATATCGATGTGTGGGCAATTCCAGAAGGCACCCTTATAGGAACAAGAGATTCAAGAGGGAGATCAATTCCATTCATTGTCATGAAGGGAAATTATTCTGAAATCATGGAACTGGAGACTTCTATTCTCGGTTTTATATGCCAATCATCAGGAATAAGCACTGAGGCTTCGAAGGTTTATATGGCATGCCATCCAAAGCCATTTGTATCATTTGGGATCAGGAGGATGCATCCAGGCATCTCACCAATGATTGATAGAGCTGCATATATTGGCGGGGCAATTGGTGTATCAGGAATACTTGGAGCCGAGGTAATTGGAATAGAACCAACAGGTACAATGCCCCACTCAGTAGCACTTTTAATGGGAGAAGAAAAAGCCTGGGAATATATTGCAAATAATTTTCCCCCCGGGACGAGAACACTTTTGATTGATACATTCGGGGACGAAAAGTTCAAGGCGATTGAGGCAGCTGAAAAATTTCCGCAAATTGACTATATAAGAATAGATACGCCTTCTTCCAGGAGGGGCAACTTCCCGCAGATAGTCAGGGAAATCAGATGGGAACTGGATATCAGGGGTTTCACTAATATAAAAATAATGGTATCTGGAGGACTGAAGAAGGATCAGATACAGGAACTTAAGGATGCAGGAGTCGATAGTTTTGGTGTCGGTACTTCAATCGCATCGGCACGTTCAATAGATTTCGCCATGGATATTGTGGAAATTGATGGAATACCATCTACAAAGAGAGGGAAATTGTCCGGAATGAAAAACGTGTTCAGGTGTGAAACGTGTGGTTTCATCACCATAGGCTTATTCAATGAAAAACAGGTGTGCAAGGATCATGGTGAAATGAAGCCATTGCTTGAACAGGTCATTCACAATGGAAAAAGGACCTCCAAAAAACTCAATGCAGGTAAAATAAGGGAAAGAAGTGTAAATATGGCAAAGGAACTGATGAGTCAGTTCAAAGAATAGTACATTTTATGATTTTAACCTGTGAAACAGGCCTGTCATTTCTATCAGTTTTTGTTTTGCCTATGGCCTCAACAATCTGCATGCCTTCAATAACCTTTCCAAACACTGGATGTTTTCCATCCAGGTAAAGATTATCCACAAGATTGATGAAAAACTGGCTCCCCCCTGTATTCGGGCCGGCATTTGCCATTGATATGGTCCCCTTCTTGTTGTGGTTGTCCTTGGAAAATTCATCCTTGATTGTGTATCCGGGACCACCCATTCCTGTCCCCCTGGGGTCTCCACCCTGAATCATGAATCCAGCTATTACTCTGTGAAAAATCGTACCATCATAAAATCCCTTTTTTGCAAGAGTAATAAAATTTCCTGCAGTTATGGGCATGTTCTCCTCATCTAGCTGTATCTTGAAATTTCCCGCTGTTGTTTGAAATTCAGCTACCTTCATACATATCAAGAGGTTTATAACAAACAATATTATTAGATGTTCGATTTGTTTCTCCTTGAAATTTGCTACCGCTTCAATCCTGAAAAACGGGGAAATTATAATATAACAATTAATTATGGTTCTTTATGATTGTAGTGGAAAACAGGATCAGGGTCAGCAAGGATTTCAGAAATGAATTTGAGGAGAGATTCAAGAACAGGCAATCCAACCTCAAAAAATTTAATGGGTTTGTCAGGAATTATATATTGAAACCTACCGGAACTGATGATGAATATGTCGTTATGACTTTGTGGGAGTCAAGAAAAGACTTTGATTCATGGACCGATTCTGCAGATTTCAAGGAATCACACTCCATGCCAATGCCGCAGGGATCAATTCTTGATCGTCCAGTACTTAAAATCCATGAGGTCATCCAGGAGATTTAGAAACCTAAATCTAAAGGATCATAATACACCATCATGGAACTGATCAGGAAGGGAAAGGTTAAGGATGTATATGACAATGGAAACACTTTGATTTTCAAGTTTTCAGACAGGATCTCAGTTTTTGATAAAATCATACCTGTCAATGTACCTAACAAGGGTGAATCGGTGTGCAGGACATCTGCTTACTGGTTTAATTTTGTTCAAAAGAACATGGGTATCAATACACATTTTCTCTCCCTGAGGGCAAATAACGAGATGGAGGTCAGGAAATACAGGGTAAATGAGTCAGGAGGATCAAGACACTGGATCAATTTCCTCATTCCACTGGAATTTGTAATGAGACATTATGCGGCTGGCACACTTATTGATAGAATCAAGTCCGGGAAAATTAACAGGGAGGATCTTGGAATGAATCATATTCCAGAGAAGGGAGAAATGCTGGATGACCCATTTTTTGAAATGACAACAAAATTTGAAAAAACTGATAGGCCACTTAATTTCAAGGAAGCTGCAGAAATTGGAGGGTTGACCGAGGAAGAGATATATAGAATACGAGATATCATTGGAAAAATCGATAGAAAGATGCAAATAGAAGTGGCCAAGAGGGGGTTGATCCACGCAGATGGAAAGAAGGAATTTGCACTCGGAGAAGGGAGAGAAATAATAATTGTCGACACGTTCGGAACAGCTGACGAAGACAGGTTCTGGGAAATGCAGGAATATGAGAAGGGAAAAATAGTGGAACTTTCAAAGGAAAGTGTCAGGAAATATTACAGGGACAATGGATATTATGACAGACTGTATGAAGCGAGGGGTAAGGGAGAGAAGGAACCAGAAATTGAAGCTCTGCCAGAAAATCTTATAGAATCAACATCAAAATTATACAGAACAATGTATGAAAGGATAACTGGCCAGACCTGGTGAATCCTTCCCAGAAGATTTTCAAATTTCCTCTTTCTAGATACCAAGTTCTATGTTCGTCTCCAGATGATTCCACAAGTGGTGTTCAAGTTCATAGGCCCAGATTGCCTCAGGTACAGGCTCAAAGAATGAGAATGGAGTTTTAATGGCTGTTTTCAACCTGGACTCCGAATCTTCTTCTATCCATTCCCTTATTCCCATTATCACATCTATGTTGTTGGGGTCACCCTTAACTATGACTGTAAAACCCTTAGTTGTAGAAAGAAGAGCTCTCATTATACCTCCCTTCTTGGCCTGAATGATTTGTGTATGATCAAGGTTTATCCTCTGGGTAATAAATCCCTCCTCCTTGAAGAAGCTCAATATCAGGTTTCCAAGTTTCTGCATATCCACCTGCTCGTTCAGGTAGATTCTATTTGTGAACCGCATGATCAGGAAATAAAGAAATAGTTATAATATTATCTAAACAATTATTGTCAATGGACATTGATATAGGTCTTTCAAGAATCAGAAGAAGGATAAATGGAGCGACCAGAGTTCTAGCCCTTGATCTGGAAACCCTCGTCAAGGATGGATTTCTGAAGAATGAATCAATTGTAGCAATATCAGTTGGAACATTGCAGGGCAATTATGACGTCATGATGGCCGATCCAAATAATTATAATGAATATGATCTTCTATCGCAATTACAGGATTTCGTAGATTCATATCAGCCAGAAGTTATAATCG
>JAKAYJ010000087.1 GCA_021816385.1 Thermoplasmata archaeon | reverse complement strand
ATTGCCGTACAATTATTATTAAATTTGGAAATTGGCGAGCCACAATTTGCACCATTATCTCATCTCGGTTGTGATAGCAATTCACAACTTCATCTTTAACCAATTATGAATCAATGGATCATATTGAGATTTTTCTCTTTCACCATATACGCCTATATTGGTTTTATTTTCAGGCTTGTGCGTAATTCTGTGTATAGTAACGAAGTATATAACGATTTTGAAAAATGTAAAAAAATGGTTATTTATTGGTAAAAAAAATTGTTCCTTTCAGTCTTCCAGTGTGCTGAGAGGAACCCCCTGGTCTGCAAGTATTGACTGTACATCATCTTCAGAGTAACCTGATCTCACTGCGAAGAAGAAGAAGGCTATTGCTACTACTATTACGATGAATGTGTCGTAGGGGAATAAAAGCAGTGGAACGTATGGGAATGACTGGCCTGCTACTGCAATTGGTGAGACATATGGACCGAATGCACCCAGATATGAGAAACCGAAGATGAACAGTACAAAGTAGATGAGCCACCAGCCTGATTTGATCTCCTTCTTATTTTCATCCTTAGCCCAGTGATGGATGAGAAATGTCAGAACAATTGTTGATACCACTATCATTATGTATACAGCTATAAAGTAATAGAAGACTGAATCCGGGGCAGCGAGTGGTGTCGATGCAGTTATGTTTGCTACTGCCGGTATTATTATATCATAATATAGCAGATAGAACGAAATTCCAATTATTATCCAGAAGATGAGTCCACTTGTTATGGTCTTCCCCAATGAAATCCCAAGCTTATAGGTTCCATAGTATATCAGGTACACTGGAATCCCTCCAAGGATCAGCATCATCAATATGGACAGTGTGATGTATCCTGACCAGTATACTATCAGCGTTGCACTTATGAATGCAATGATTGAAAGAACCCTGCTATAAGGAAGCTTGTATGGTCTTTCCACGTTTTTAGCTGTGTTCCTAAGGACTCTAAGGCTGACTCCACCCATTATATATGTGAAGACAGTTGCACTTGATATGAACCCCACCAGAATGTACCATGAGGGGAAAGGAGCTATGAATATTATTCCAATGATTGTGGAGAGTATCAATGGTATCATGGGAACTCCACTCTTCTTTCTTACTTTCATGACACTTGGAGGGAAGTACTTGTCCGTGGCTAACCCGTAGATGGTTCTTGTTGACGTTCCAAGGTATATCCATCCAGTTCCTGATGGCGATATAACTGCATCTGCGAGCAATACTGAGCCCCACGCACCAAATCCCGCAATGCCAGCTGTCTCGAATACGTGATAGAAAGGTGAGGAAGCGTAGGATGAAACGGTTAGGCCTGACCATGAGAAGGTTGTTAGATCGGCGACAGATACCCTGATTGCTCCTATATAGACTAACTGAAGGATTTCGTATACTATTATTCCTATGACTACTGACAGTATCAATGCCCTGGGTATATCTCTCTGAGGATTCTTGGCTTCACCACCATAATCCAGAGCCTGCCTGAATCCCAGATATGAGAAGACTATACCTGCTCCGGGTATGGCAGTGAATATGAATGGTGTACCGATTGCATTGAATCCCCCTGGAAGGGCAGTGAAGTTGCTTGCACGAAACATAAAGAACAGCAGGATGAACGTTATTGTTGGAATAATCAGTTTCCAGTAAACAAAGTATTCGTTCCATCTTCCGAGGAATTTTATTCCGAAGTAGTTAAGGAAGAAGAAACCTATCATAAGCAAAACAGCTATCATAACACCATATACTGTAAGGGATGTGAATGAACCCAGTACTGTTGTACCCGAGTAGGACATGAATCCCAGGCCTTTAAGCCCTGATATATATGTGACTGCAGCTACAGCCTCTATGGATGGAACAGTAACTGCTGAAAGCAGGTATGCCCATCCAAGTATGTAGCCCGTATAACTACCATGAGTCATGTGTGGATATCTTACTATAGCCCCACTCCTTGGTATCATCGCAGCAAGCTCTGAGTATGTAAGTGCGATAAAAATAACCATCACACCTCCAATGAGCCACGAAAGAGTTACAGCTGGACCAGCTGTGGCTGCTCCAGCGTTTACTCCAAAAAGCCATCCCGAACCGATTATTCCTCCTATGGAAAGGAAGAGTAGCTGGACAAAACTCAATTCTTTTTTAAGTTTCTTGTCTTCTCCAGCAACAGTTGGATTTACATCTTCATTGTTTTCCATTAAATGGCATGCTATAACATGGTTATAAGTTTTATGCTTACTTATCAATTCAAGAAGTCGAAATTAAACTGAGATACATATATATAATACCACGACCTGATGCATAAATCATTGCAAAATACGCTCAAACTTCGTTTATAAATAAGTTTTATATTTTTTCTATCTTTTATTGCTTCTGAGTGAATATTTCATTCGTACTATTATTTGAAGTAACAGTATTAAAGAAAAATCAGACATTTTTCACGTAATATATAAAAGTCCATGAACTGGTATCCCTCATATCATTAAGAATGTCATCATTCAACAATTTCTTATCTATAGACAAAAAACTACCGCCATCAGAATAATCTGGATTCGATACCAACTTTATCATCTGGTAAGTACCTGAGTTTTCGATGTATTCATTCCCTTTGGAATCTTTCATGAACCTGAGATATGGAAAACCATTTACCAGTTCATTTCTATCAAATATTTCCCAATCAAGAAAATAATTGCCCTCTTTCAGGTTATAATTCCCGATCTGTACCATATTTAAGGGTTCACACATAAAAGTCGTATAGTAATTCATCTCCTCATAACCGAGTTTCCTGAACATTGTTCTGGAAGGTATATTATCTTCTGCAACCAGTGCTCCATAACTCCTGCAATTTCTTTCCCTTCCCATTTCTTCTATTTTCCTGACCAGCTTCTCTGCAACACCGTGTCGCCTGTATTCCGGATCGACCCTTATGGCACTTATCCAGCAGATGTTCCTGAACCCAGCCTGCAGGAAACCTTTTACATTTCCATCCTCGTATACATAGAGTCCTCCTTCGTTAAGCATTTTATCGATGTTATCACTTATGTAGTCTATATAGCCTGCTTTTGAGGCAATATCCTTAATTCTCTCCCTGTCGGAAGTATTTGCTGGACGGATCAGTTCCATGAAATTGAATGAGAAATTTCTTAATAGTTTTTATTATTTGAATGAGTTGACCATCTAAGGCAGAAATCTTGAAACAATATCTATTTAAGACAAAAGCTATTATATGGATTTAAATTACCTGATGGCACACTGGTTTATATGAAGCACACAAAATTTGAGAAAGCAAGAATTATAGGTGCCAGATCCCTGCAGATATCAATGGGGGCCCCGGTTATTATTGACGTCCCAAAGGTCATGATTGATCCCGTTGACATAGCCATACTGGAATATGACAACAATGTTATACCAATAACAATAAAATAATATTTTTATCGAATAATGGATTTTTGTTCCACTTTTCCATCGACCTGAATATCCTTGCCGTTAGCCATCAAATGCAGCCTGTTTCGCCCGATCATGGCTGTTGGGACCATTTTCCCATTGACATCGTCCATCCTCAGTTCATATGTTTTCAGGATGTCAAGATCAATTTTCTTTTCGGAGGTACATTCAATGTCACCAATCCTGACTGATGTTCCTTCAGGTTCATCTGTTGTCAATAGATGTGCACCCTTTGAATCCTGAGCTGCCAGTAGCATTCCCTGTGATTCTATTCCCCTTATTTTAGCATGCTTCAGGTTTTCCACTACTATTATCTTCTTATCTTTCAGTTCTTCAAGTGTATAATAATTTCTTATTCCTGCAACAAGATCTATTTCGTGATCTCCAAGGCTTACCCTCAGATGTAACAGTGAATCTGCATTTGGATGAAATTCTGCAAATACAATCCTGCCAACAACAAGATTGAGCTGGTTTTCAGGTTCTTCTTCAATCTCAAGTTTCTTGAATATGATTGCGCTTTCAGAAGGTTTGAACTCACATGTCTCCGCGAGATGCGACAGAGATACGTTTTCAATGGATGTCCCGTGTATTGAAGACCATGCCCTGTCTGCTCCTGATGGGACAAAGGGGTATATGGCAAGAGTGAGATATTCAACTGCTTTTAGTGTATGCCATAGTTTTGATTCAGTTAGCTTCTTATCTGTTTTTACCAGATCCCATGGTTTTGAATCATTGAAATATGTGTTCACGACCTTCACGTTTTCCAGCCACAGACTTAGTGCCTTCCTGAATTCAATCTTTCCCATCAGTTCACTGTAATCTTCCCTGAATTTATCCATCTGTACTATTAGCTCAATATCTGAATGATCTGACTCTCCCTTAATTGGAAGAACATTTTTGTTCCTGGCGAATGTTACCACCCTGTTTACGAGGTTTCCATACTTACCACTCAGTTCTGAATTTACCTTTTCCTTCATTTCCTCAAGTGAGAAGTCAGAGTCAGATGTTTCCGGGAGGATAGATGATATGTAATATCTCAAAGAATCCTTGTCCACTATCTGCAGGACATCATTTACCGTAAATCCAATGCCTCGTGATTTTGAAAATTTCTGTCCCTTGAACCTCAGGTATTCGTTACCTGTAACCCTGTATGGGAGCGGATATTTTCCCGAAGCCCTGTGCATTGCTGGAAGGAATATGGTATGGAAGAATATATTATCCTTTCCAAGGAAGTAATATGTTTCTCCATCATCGTAATATTCCCTCCATAATTCATTATTTCCAGTAAGTTCGGAATATTCCATGGCATTGGAAATATATCCCAGCAAAGCCTCAAACCAGACATAAATCCTCTTTCCTTCCATATCTTTTTCCTTGAGCTTTACACCCCATTCCATATCCCTGGTTATGGCTCTGTCCCTGAGGCCGCTTTCAATGATATTTAGTGGGAACGATGTTACATTTGACCTCCACTCCTTCCTGGATTCCAGCCATTCCCTGAGAAAATCTGAAAACTCTGATATCTTGAAGAATATGTGTGCTGTTTCCCTGAATTCAGCTGGCCCACCACAAATGGCGCATGTAGGATTTATGAGATCCTTGGGATCATTTGTCCTGCCGCATTCATCACATTGATCACCTCTGGCAAACTCATAACCGCACCTTGGGCATTTTCCGTTGACATACCTGTCTGGGAGGAACCTCTTCTCCCTTGGACAGTATGCAGATTCCATCATCCTCCTTTCCAGATATCCTTTCTTTTCCAGGTCTTCGAAGAAGTCCTGTACGAACGTTTCATGAGTCTTGCTCGTTGTCCTTCCGAAATAATCGAATTTTATATCTACATTACTGAATGTTTCCTTGAACTCGCTGTAA
>JAKAYJ010000086.1 GCA_021816385.1 Thermoplasmata archaeon | reverse complement strand
AAATACAAGTTCTGCATTTGATGCCAGTGCAAGTGCAACGAACATCTTCCTCTTCATCCCCCCGCTCAGCGTATCGGAGGGCTTATTTCTAACATCCCAGAGTCCAACTGTCTCCAGGGCATCATTCGCAGCTTTCCTCGCATCAGGGAAACTGAATTTTTTGCCCAGTAGATACATGTTAACCTGTTCATATGGTGAAAGTATTCCCAGGGGAGAAGCCTCCTGTGGTATGCTTGCCACTATTTTTCTAATTTTAATTGCATCACTAACAATATCAAGCCCATTGATTAGGGCAGTCCCTGAGGTAGGATAAAGCTGTGTTGAAAGCATTCTCAACAGCGTGGTCTTTCCCGCACCGTTTCTACCTATCAGTGTTGTGACTCTTTTGTCCATGGTTTCGGTAATTCCGTCGACAGCTACTTTTCCACCTTTGTATACCTTTCTTATGTCTTTGATTTCAATCATAAATTGTACCTATTTTACTGTATTTCGTCTTTCAAAAAATCTTCCTCTGTATCTTTCTTCTTCCCCTTGAGTAAGAATCCAATAACCAGCATGATCATTGAAAAAACTATGAGGAAGAGGCCAATAAGAAGAATTATCCCGAGATCGGTAAATGTGCTGAAATGACTTGTATAAGAATAAACCAGTCCTGTTGAGGGTGCCAGGAATGAAACCAAATAGTAAGAACCGGAACCCACAAGAAATTCTGTTCCATAACCATCATGAGTGGGTCCAGTTGGTGCTATTGAATAATCCTGTACATTTGTCTGATTAACAAGTGAAACATTGTTGGCATTAACAAGATAGAATGTTGTATTGCCATCCAGAGCAACCAGTCCATCACTTGTAATATTAATCTCGTGTGACGCATAATAATATTTATCCTTCACAAATGTATGGCTAACAGTGAGATAATCCGATGTCAAACCTATTCCAGCAACCACAAGTATGATACCGAGAACAATTAGAATTAAACCAACTCTTACTATATTTTTCCGCACTGTTTTCCTATGGAAATAAGAAAGTGGTAAATTAAGTTAATCAATAGGTATACAGCATGACAAATATAATATATGAATGTAGTAAAATTAACGTTTCATGGATATGGAAGGGTGAGAATATGTCATATCTATTTCACAAAAAAGAGTCAAGTCTAGATGTGCCTGCATTCAAAATTTTCGTGGAAGAATATGGAGAAAGCCCGGAAAAAATATCAGGAAATTTCAAAATACAGACAAATGGTAGTTTCTCTTCCCATATGGGATAAACACCAGCAACATCAATTTTTTCTGTGAATAAGACAATAGTATCCTTGGCAGGGTCAACTGCTTTATCTTATATCTTTATCTAAAGTATTAAAGAAGTTTAATATCACTTAACAATACTTAAATATGGCAAAAGAAGAGGACAGGAAAGTTACCATATTGTGGGGAATTACAGGGTCACTTGGCTCCATGAACATTTCTGATTACATGACCTATGTGATGAGTAATCTGAACTGTCAGATTATGACCATTATGACAGAAGCTTCAAGAAAATTCATATCTTCATATTCTGTAGAATTAAAAACTAAAAATCACGTATTCACTGACATGTTCCATCAAGAGGGGAATATCAGGATACCACACGTGGATTTGACAGAAATTGCTGATGTCTTCATAGTTGCACCGGCGAGTGCAAACTCTCTGGCAAAAGCAGTTAGCGGGATAGGTGACGATCTTCTATCGACAGCATTTATTGCCTATGAAAGGCCAATGATTTTCGTTCCAAACATGAATGAAAAGATGAGAGGCAACAGGATCGTGCAGGGCAATATTGAAAAACTCAAGAGCATTGGGCACGTAATCGTTGAACCAGACAAAGAGGAAATAACTGCAAGCAATGGAACAAAGAAGAAAGGTTCAATGCCGGAGCCGAAGAAAGTTCTTGATGCGATAAGAGATAATCTCAAGTTTAATCGTCAATAGACGCATTAATTCACGTGATTAGATGTTCAAACAGATTTATTCTTTTTTCGTTTGTTCATGAAAATTATTAAGAAACAATTTGAACTTGTTGGCAATTCTCGTTGAAAGGTTGAATATCACTTAAAATTTAAGTGTGAGTGGAGTATTCTGAAATATTGTCAAACCTGTTCATGAATGTTGTATCAAGTGGAAGCAAGGGAAATTCAACAATTATCTGGGACGAATGCGATGCACTGGTAGTGGATTTCGGCATTTCTGTAAAGAGATTCAGACAGAGGTTTGAAGAATTAAATATTGGGGAAGTTCCCTTATCAGTCTTGATTACACATGAACACAGTGATCACAGTTCCGGTCTTGGAGCGGCTTCAAGAAAAATGAAGGCAGATATATATCTCCGTGAGAAGGCAAAACTAAAGATGGGTTTCGATAGCGCGTTTACTATACGGGATGAACTCACCATAGGTAATTTTTTCATAAGGAGTGTCTCCGTATCTCATGATGCAGTGGACCCGGTTGGATATGTCATAGAAAACAGAGGGAGAAAAATCTCGCTTTTCTCTGATCTTGGATACTTTCCAATGGAGAATATTGACCTCATAAGAGGTTCTGATATACTTGCAATAGAGGCCAACCACGACACAAACATGCTGAAAACAGGTCCATATCCAGAAAGCTTGAAGAAGAGAATCATGAGCAACTACGGACACCTTTCCAACGATCAGTGTGCACTGGCACTTGGAGAACTGAGTGAACAGAAGTCACAGATTATCCTGCTTCACCTTTCTGATGAAAATAATACACAGGAAATTGCATATCTAACCATAAGAGATTTCCTGGACAATAGAAATATTAAGTATAAGGGAATAGAATGTGCAAGACAACTTTACGGGTCGTCTATATTTGAGGTGTAGTTAAATGGAAAAGATAGGATTTATTGGAATGGGAAGAATGGGCATTCCAATTTCAAGGAGGATAGGAGAGAAATTCTCACTTGTGTCTGTGTACAACAGGACAGAATCGAAGATTCCACAGGAAATCAGGAAAATAGCGGCGAAAACAATTTCAGACGTTGTTAGCAGTTCTGACATCATTTTCATGATAGTAACAGACTCTGCAGCATCTGCTTCAGTACTAAACGAAATAGTGGAAACTCACAACGGAAAGAACAAATTGATAGTTGATATGTCAACAATATCCATGGAGCAAAGTCTTAATAATCACAAGTTATGCACGGATTCCGGGTTTGAGTACCTTGACTGCCCTGTAATCGGAAGTGTTCCAGCTGCAGAAACTGGAACTCTGGCCGCTTCCTGTGGTGGTTCAAGGGATTCGTTTCTCAGAGTTGTCCCAATGCTGAAAACATTCACATCAAAACAGATATATGCAGGAGATTCTGGAAAGGGAATAGCCATGAAACTGGTGAATAACCTTATAATGGGAATAAATATGATTGCTGTCTCCGAAGGAATGTGTCTTGCAAGAGAACTAGGGATAAATGATGATGTCTTCACGGAGGCGGTACAGGCAGGTGGAGCAGCATCAAAAATACTTGATTTGAAGGCGAGAAAGATGCAGGAGGAGGATTTTTCTCCACAATTCTTACTTGCTCATCAATACAAGGACCTTAATTATGCACTGGAAGAGCAGAGCAAGCTTGGAATACCATCGTTCCTGGGTGCAATATCCAAAAGCATATACTCAATTGAAATGGGTGAACACGGCCAGGATGATATGAGTGCAGTCTCCCTCTTCTATACAAAGAAGAAAAATGAATGAAATTTTAAGCAGTCTACTATATTTCATTCTTATTCTCTCACTGGTCATTTCTTCCTATTATGACCTGAAGAAAAGGAGGATTTGGTATCTAATATTTGTGCCAGCATTTTTAATAAGCATCATAATCAATGTCATATTTTTCAAAATAGAACTGTTCTCTGTTTTGAGCACTATGATGTTTGCCCTGCTGTTTTTTGCCAAGAAAACCCGTTTGTTCGCCACACTATCTATAATCATATCAATAGCAGGCTCTGCCATGATCATACTTTGGGAACCTGATCTCATAATTCCATGGATTATAGAAATCATATTTGCAAACATGGTAATAGGGGAGGTGCTTTTTGGAGTTGGGGACATAAAGGGCCTGGTTCTCATAATATTTTCGACTGCTAATTTTTATTTTACGGTTTCGTACTCATTAATAAGGCTGCCTTTTTCAATTATATTCTTTTTGAATCTCGGATTAAGCTCTGTTGTTGCGCTGGTTTTTTCACTCTATTACACATATATGAAAACTGGAAAATTTTCTTACCGCGCAGGGGTGAACGACACGATAAACCTAAGCGATATAGAGTTCAGGAGAATCACAATTAAGGGCAATGAATATGTATCTTATAACATACCGTTCATGGTATTCATAACCATAGCTTTTATGCTGACTGTTCTATCTGTTTCATTATCGGTGGTGATATGAGTAATTATGAAGAATAAGGTCATATTCAATCCTGATAAGATCTATGTTCCAGAACCAATTGGGTCAGTTAGAAATGGGAATCAGGAAAACGTAACCATATTTCAGGACAGTTCCATAATACTGAATGGAAAACACATAGATTCCATAGTTTCCACGGGGAGTATATCAGGCAGAAATGAAGGGTATGAAATTATAGATGCCACTGGAATGATTGTTACACCAGGCTTTGTCGACAGTCATACACATCTCGCATACTGTGGGGAGAGGAGCGAGGAATTTGTGCTGAGGGCAATGGGGACAAAATATATAGACCTCCTGAAAAGTGGGAATGGGATTCTGAAAACAGTAAGGGATACAAGAGCCTGCTCAACAGAACAGATTGTTATGCAATCTACTAAAAGGTTACTGAACCACATTGAAAATGGGGTAACAACCATAGAAGTGAAAACAGGTTACGGCCTGGATCTTGAAAATGAGAGAAAATTGCTGGATGCCATGGATATAATGGCATCAAATTTACCAGTTCACATAGTGAAGACACTATTACCATTGCATGCGATGCCGCCAGATAGAAAAAAGGATGAATACGTCAGGGAAAGCACTGAAATCATACTTCCAGAACTTTATAAAAGAGCAGATTTCGTGGACTCATTCTGTGATGAAGGGGCATTCACAAAGGAAGAAACTTCTATCTTCTTCAGGAAGGCAGCTGAGCTTGGTATTGGTCTCAGGATTCACGCCGATGAAATCAGTGATGTGGGTGCACTGGAGCTCACTGATGAGTTTCCTGTAAAATCTGCAGATCACCTTCTTCACACATCCAGTGAAAATATGGAAAGGGTAAAAGGCAAAGACCTTGTGGCGACAATTCTACCAGGAACAGCATTTTCACTTGGTGAGAAATAT
>JAKAYJ010000085.1 GCA_021816385.1 Thermoplasmata archaeon | reverse complement strand
GTACAAGGAGGGATTGCTAACTCCGCTCATAGGAAATACCTATTCCGGTGCAATGATGGTTGGACTTTCAGCCATACTGGATGTTGCGAAGGATGGGGATAGGATACTTGCAGTGTCATTTGGCTCGGGGGCAGGTTCTGATGCATTTCACATTGAAGTCAATTCAGAAATAGAGAATTTGCATAAAAGAGGTGCAGTAACAGTAAGAGAAATGCTGGAGGATACCATATTCCTTGACTACGGCATGTATGCCAAATTCAAGAAGAAATTAATACTGGGTGAAGACGTTGAGTAAGAGTGTTTATATAATAGGGGCAGGAGAGGCAAAGTACGGAGAATTGTGGGACAGATCACTGAGAGACATTGCAGTGGAAGCTGGTTTAAAGGCTGTGGAGGATGCAGGAATCAGGACAAGGGATCTTGGGGCCATTTATATGAGCAACAGTCTTGGTGGAGATATAAGCAGGCAGGAACATCTGAGTGCATTGATGTCAGATCATGCAGGAATATCTTCTGAGTACATCCCATCAATGAGAATTGAAGCATCAACTGCATCTGGAGGCGCAGCCATCAGGGAAGGGTATCTTGCAATTAAGTCAGGAGAATACGATATTGTAATGGTGGGAGGAGCTGAGAAAATGACGGAACTTTACGGAAATGAGAACATTGACATAACCTCTTCCATACTTGACAGGGAGTGGGAAGCGTTCGAAGGTGGAACTCCTGCTGCTCTCGCTGCCCTTTCTGCCAGGAAGTATCTGAAGGATTTCAATGTACCTAAGGAAGCCCTCGCAAAACTATCAGTAAATGATCATCTGAATGCAAGTCTCAATGAGAGTGCACACTTCAGGAATAAAATAACGGTACAGCAGGCTCTTAATGCTACGTTGATTGCTGAACCCCTCAACCTAATGGACTGTGCACCCCTCAGTGATGGTGCTTCAAGTGTCATACTTGCTTCTGAGGAATATGTGAAGAAGAATTCCATAGAGGGTGTAAAGATACTGTCATCTGCAATGTCACAGGGCCCATTTGCGCTTCATAGCAGGGAATGCCTGTATACAGTAGAACCTACAAAACTGGCAGCAAGAAAGGCGCTAAAGGATGCAAACATGAAGAACTCAGATGTATCTTTCGTTGAAGTCCATGATTCTTATAATATTTATGGTTTGATAGCTCTGGAGGATCTTGGATTTGCTGATAAGGGAAAGGCGAAGGAACTGATTGAAGAGGGTATATCTCTTAATGACAGATTGCCGGTAAATCCATCCGGTGGTCTGAAAGCCAAGGGATTCCCCTATGGTGCAACTGGCGTTGGACAGGCAGTAGAAGCATATTTGCAGTTGAAGGGAAGAGCGAACAAGAGGCAGATAAAAGACGCAAAGACCGCAATGATACATAACATGGCAGGCTCAGGTGTTGCATCTGTTGTTCATATACTGGGGGTGGAATAAATGGGAGAATTATCAAGAATGTGGAGAGAAAGTCCAAACAGGTACAGATTGCTTGGAAAGAAGTGTGGAAATTGTGGCAGGATATATTTTCCATCAAGGGACATCTGCCCTGTATGTCACAGGGATTCCATAGGGAAGATGATGGATCATGAACTTTCAGGCGATGGGGAAATCTTTTCGTTTACCATAGTTCATGAAGCACCACCTGCATTCTCACGACAGAAACCATATGTACTGGCACTGATCAAGCTGGATGAGGGACCAATGATCACAGGTCAGCTTGTTGATGTCGGTAACGCAGAAGTAATAGAGGGAAAAAGGGTTAAAAAAGTATTCAGGAAAATAGCTGAAGATGGAAAAAGTGGGATAATCTATTACGGCTATAAATTTGTACTTGCCTGATTCCCTAATTTACCAATTTTAATTCCTTCAATTTATTCATTACTTCTTCAGTGTGTCCCTTTGGTGAAACCTTGGGAAAGACATGAACCACCATGCCCTTGCTGTCCACTATGAATGTTACTCTTTTTGCCGACCTTTCACCCAGGACTCCGAACTGCTCACTTATCTTCTTATCTTTGTCAACGAGCAATGGAAAATTCAGGTTGAATTTTTCCTCAAATTTCTTGTGTGACTTTTGATCATCCACGGATACACCAAATACATTGACGCCTTTTTCCCTGAACTGTGATATATTATCCCTAAATTCACACGCTTCCACCGTGCATCCAGGCGTGTCATCTTTCGGGTAGAAGTATATAACTGCCGGCTTTCCCTTAATTGCCTTCGATCCAATGCTATTTCCTTGCTGATCCACTGTTTCAAACTCCGGAATTTTTGAACCGGTTTTCAATAGTTCTGCCATATCATAGTAAGGAATGTTTGAATAAATACCTTTCTAGCCCCCTTCACTGTGTGCATGGGTTTCTGGCTGGAGACATTATTATATCTGCAGCGGGCCCATCCTTGGATATCTTAAGTTCTTCTGTTGATTTTGTTGCAATACCCACTGCAATGAACCTGCCTGATGGGTCTTTTACATAAACAAGGCTTCCCGGTTTAATGCTTTCACCTATCTGGGTTATTCCTTTCCCAAACAGTTTGGCTCCATTGAGGATATGAGGTACTGCCCCGTTATCTACGGTCACAGATGAAATTTCTGGCTTTATTGCGTTGAGAAGGTCTATGGATGGAAGAAATCGATCCTCTTCATAGGCAATGAACCTTCCACCAATTGAATAGCATTTCTTTCCCTTATGTTCCTCAACTTCTATGTTTGAATTTGAGAAGAAATCTGCCCACAGATTATTTTCTTTCAATTTTTCAAAAAAAATCTTAAGATCTTTCTTTGATAGAACGTGGCGTGCCATGATTCACCTTATTATTTTTGATATCTCCTGGAATATTGCATCCGGGTTGTTCCATGGATCTTTTATAATTCTTGATACATATTCCATGATCATCCTGCCCTTGACAACCGCATCGCTTGAGATCTTCCATGACTGACTTCTGTTCAGCTTGTAAATTTCCTGTATGCAATAAGCAACGGCCTGGCTGTCATTTTCCTTCATGGACATTTTTGATATGTACTCTGTAAGGGATTCCGGTTCCTCTGTTATTCCTATTGCTATAAGATCCGCAAGTTGTGATGATGGTAACGACCATGACCTTAATTTCATCCTTTCCTTTGTATCCTCCAGCTTTACAGTCCTGTTAAGACGGTCAAGAATTTCAACTGGATTTCCTTTCATTACATCCCTGTGTTTTTCTGTTGCTCCGGGGTAAAGCTTTTCAACTATTTGCTCCCCGATTTCTGGCCACACAGTTTCGTATAGTTTTCTGGGGCTTGGATCATCAATATAGATGCCTTCCCCTTTTGGCCATAGACCGGAAATGACATTCCTTTCACTTTCTGAGATGCTTATTTTTGATAGAAATGCTTTGATGTCCGGGAAGGTTTCAGTTCCAATCAGGAATAAGCCGGATGATTTTGCGAGATTTCTCCTTCTTGATACAATCTGCTGGAAGAAATCTGAATCAGACATTCCTCCAGATATGTAGTTTGCAAATATGGTGCTTTCTGACTTGTCTGAAAATCGCGAGAGCTTTGAGATGTTGAATGAAATTAACTGCAATGGATCCTTGCAGAGAATATACTTAAATATCTTTGCAGGTGTGTTTACCTTGGACATTGACCCACACAGCAAAAGTGGCGAACCAAAAATGTATAATTCAGTATTATCATCTCCTGTTCCAACTACTGGTAGACCTGTACTTTCGTCCCGCGTATATGAAATACTTTCCTCGTTCAGAATGTTCTCTATGAACTTTGACTCCGGGGGTGTACTCCTGCAGGTTGCCCTGTAGTATGAACCTGCGGAATATATTACAGCTTTGCCTGATGAGACAATACGTGAAAAACTCAGCATCCTGAACACATCATGTTTTTCATTCTGGATGCCGGCCAGTACATACTGGTCAGTGTCTCCCTTCTTGAAAAATGTTGCAGTTCCGTGTGGTGTCTTCAGCAGTCCAGAGAATGATAATTCGTCATCATCAATCGCTCGCTTGGTTTCAGCCAGTCCCCGCAGAAACTCATCATGGGACTTTGCAAATTTTAAAAGATCAACCTCGCCAGTGAGTTTTTTCTCATATGCAGTGAAAGGACAGAACATGACCTTATCAAGACAGTCCGGAACTAAGGTTTTTGGGTGCTTCAGAGTTTCCTCAATATTTCTTATTCTTGCCTCGTTTCTTTCCCTTGATTCCCGTTTATAGCTCATTGTTTCTTTCCGCTTTCAATTACCCTTATATCCTCTGCCTTGACCTTTACAGGAATGAGCATTGCAGACTCTATAAATTGAACCGTCACTTCCTCCTTTTCGTGATCGATGTTCATTATTCTTGCCTTTTCTCCCTTAAATGGGCCCTTTACAAGTTCAATAAAAGACCCGAGTTCAAGACCCGCGACTGCTGGTTTCGGTGTGAGTTGCTCCTGTATCTCTTCTATGTTTATTGCACCTTCAACGACACCCTTGAAATTTCTCATGGACCTTCCCAGGTATGGTATCCTGTCAGGGTGCATGGTTTCCAGATAAAAATATCCCCTTAACTCATAAGGCGACATTATTGCCATTATTTCTCTCTTTGCTGAAGGGTTCAGGACAGATCGTTCCTCCAGATCCTTATCGTCTGAATTCAGAAGATTTGTCGCAACCTCAAGTTCCTTCCCAACATTTGTTTTCACGGCAATGATAACTGGTTTCAGTATGATCCTGTCCGTGAAGTTTGCAGAGTGAATTCCATCCTCAGATGCTATTCTAATACGGACTGTAACACTGTCACCTATACTTCCTCCCTTGGGTGAATCGATGGTGAACATCATTTCCCTGACAGCGTGGCCTTCAAGTTCAAGCTTCTTGTCAAACTTTTTATCTCCATCCGGACTGAACTGAAGTATTCCCCTATCATTGTTTGTAAAATCCATTTCCCAGATGATAGAGGGATCAGACTGCATGAATTCCATTGATAATTCTATTTTAAAAGTCCTCTTTTCTTTCTCAATATTTCTTATTGTTACAGGTATATTTACCTTCTGTCCACAATAAGAATTAATTTCCTTACTCTCACACTCAATCCATTCATATTCCTGTATGCTCATTATAAACCCTCAAAAAGCTATTGTCATCAGATAGTAAATTAAAAACCCAAGAGCCCCTAAAAAAATAATACCTGCACCGGTAATCGCCAGCACCTTGACATATTCCTGGGATCCCGGTTTCTTTGCCATCTTTATGATTCTGGCATACTTCCCTTTCCCTATCCCAGAAAATCGTCTCTCGATTTTCTTCTGTACTTCCACGAGATCTTCTTCAACTGACATAAATTACCCTGTTGTTTAGTTAACGAATACTTATTAAAAAAGTTTGTTGATAAAA
>JAKAYJ010000084.1 GCA_021816385.1 Thermoplasmata archaeon | reverse complement strand
GATCTTCCATATATGGATGATATTAGATGGACCACAAATTCAAATGGCCTGAAAATATTCCTGTTGATCACGTTGATCATAAGTCCATTGCACTTCTCACCGGTGTACTTGGAAAAATATGGCTTGAATCTTATCTCATTGAGCATGACTCCTGCAGGATTATGTTTCTCAAGATCGGAGATCAGCTTTCCTGCATCAAGCCATGGAGCTCCTATAATCTCAAATGGCTTTGTTGTTCCCCTTCCCTCCGATATGTTTGTTCCTTCTAGGAGGACACACCCTGGATACACTGTGGCTGTATTCAAAGTTGGCATATTTGGGGAAGGCATGGTCCATGGGATTCCCAGCTGATCATACCACATATCTCTTTTCCATTCCTTCATTTTAACTACGTTTAGCCTGACCGTTTCCTTTGCCATATTACGATTGAAGAATGTTGCAATTTCCCCTACTGTTAAGGAGTGTTTTACTGGTACTGGCATAGCACCGATAAAGGATTGAAGATTATCCAGAAGCAATGGTCCATCAGGATTGTTTCCACTCAAAGGATTTGGCCTGTCAAGAACAATAAAATCTATGTCAGTGCCGCCCGTTATTTCCATGGCATATACCATGGTAGCAATATATGTATAAATCCTGCATCCCACGTCCTGAAGATCGAATATCAGGGTGTCAAACTGATCAATGATCTCTCTTGAAATCAATTTTGAGGAGTCCTTGATTGAATCGGTCTCCCTCATTTCCCTGTCAATATCATTAGAACCTGAACTATTTTTAGAATCAGGTTTCCTGTAAAGACTTTCTACCTGAACCCCAAGTGCAGAATCATAATATGATTCGACAGTCTCTCCAGACTGGTAATCACCAAAATAACCGTGCTCAGGAGTGAGGAGGGTAAGGCTTTTGTAACCACCAACTTTCTTCACTATCTCAAGGGATGATTTTCCTTCCCGGTTTCTTGCAGAGTTGTTTGTTATCAGGCCAACTCTCTTGCCTTCGATGAATTTTTCCCTTATGGAACCTATCTGGTCAATTCCCATCAGCATGGCTGCATATTGGTAGGAAGAATTTAAATTATAATGTTTGTTGTTTCCCTCGCAAACAATCACAGGCTTTTTGTGACCCGACCTATCTTTTCAAATATTTCATGAAGACTTTTTGAGTATTTACTTCCATCAAAAAGATTATTCACCGACACGCTTGCAGAATTTCCATTGGCATGTATCATGTTCCCATCACCAAGGTAGAGACCCACATGACCCTTGAAAAATACAAGGTCTCCCGGTTTTGCGTTGTCAAAGCTGTCAATGGTGGTGGTGAAATCCCTCTGTGCCCCAGAATTCCTTGGAATCTGTATACCTGTGAATTTATAAAGCCGTTGAACAAAACCTGAACAGTCATAACCAAATTCAGAGGTTCCTCCCCATAGGTATGGTACACCAATAAACTCCTTGGAAAGATCACAAACAGAGAAATTGTTGTCTGAAAACCTGATAAGCTTATTATCAGGTATACTGTATTTTTCAGCCTCTTCCTTGCTTACATAGGAACCGAATGGTAGTTTTATTTCTGGGTGGCTGTGGAATCTTCTTAACTTGAATGCTTTCTCAGTGTGTTCAGTTATTATATTTGTCTTCACGTATCCTTTAACATGATCCTGGGTTTGAATTAAAGAATAGGCGTCTCCCCTTTCCAGGAGGTCAAATCTTTCTCCAAAAACTACCTGTGTTTCTCTTTCAGATTCAAACATTGCCTTACTTCTTAAATCTCCTACACCTATCCGTACCTGATACATCGTGCAAGATATCCCTTAGGGATATGAAACTTATTATTGCTTACTGATCTCTTTAATACCTGAATTTTGGAATTATATAAAGGTAGATTCGAATCAATAGAGTCACTATGGTTATCTTTCCTAATTTCAATGTTGGAAAGATAACATCACACCTATGGAATTAAGACTAAGGTATTATATTAAAGAAGCACTTTTAGTAAGGAACCTGTGAGAAGAACATGAATGTTGTAAATGTGATAATTTTGCTGGGATGCCGATCATCTGGATGCGCCCCCACTGAAGAGCTTAAGGGTAGGGCAGGAGAAGCAGTGAATTTATATAGGTCCCTCAATGGAGAAGCAATTATAATCCCATCAGGCGGAGTCACGGAGAAGGGATGCGGAATATCAGAAGCTGAATTTATGTTAAGAGAACTTTTGAAATATGGCATCCCCAGAGAAAAGATAATTATGGAGGAAAAAGCTGGAACCACTATCGGAAACGCATTCTTTTCAAAATTGCTTTTGGAGAGAAATGGAATCGAGTACGAGAAGATTCATATTATCAGTTCATGTTATCACATGAAGAGATCAGAGTATATTTTCAAAAATATATTTTCTATAGATGATATTGGAACTGGTTATTGCTTTGGAGAGTCAATGGAAAGAGAAAGTGAAACAGAAAAACTCCGTAGGGACTCCATGATTTTGAAAAATATCAGAGGAAGATCTACAGAAGAGGTGGAGAATAATTTCAGGGAATATCTCTGAAGATTGAAAATATTTTTTTAATCGTAAGATATTGTGCCGCTACTCATATTTTTTAGCAATTTCATGGAATTTTGTGTGCCTAACAAGATCCTCGAAATTATCCCCTTCCCTTATTGTTATAATTTTCCCATCTGTGAACAGTAATTCTCTTGGAAGAAGCCTGCCATTGTAATTGCTTGCCATTGACATTGTATACGCCCCGCAGTTGAAAACAGCAACCGTATCTCCAGTGTGTGGTTCTGGCAATATAATATCCTTTCCTATCCTGTCAGTATTTTCACATATTTGCCCTGTGACATCTGTTTTAAATGTTCTTTCCTCATCCATCCTGTTTGCTATTAGTATATGATGATAAGCACCGTAAAGAGCGGGCCTCATGAGCAGGTTCATGCCTATATCTGTACCTGTAAAGTTTGACTCCTGAATTTTCACATCTGTAATCTTCCCGATTAACAACCCCATGTTGGAACTTATATATCTCCCAGGTTCAATCACAAGCCTGGGCAATTGTCGACCTTTTCCAGAGTAAAAAGCCGTAAATATTTCTGCTATGTTTTTTGCAGTGGCAATGATGTCTAATTCCTCTTCCTCCGGCCTGTATGGTACTCCAAATCCACCTCCAATGTCCACGAATTCAAATTCTATACCCAGCTCTTCCTCAAAATTTTTTACAACTTCAAGAATCTTTTGAGATACTAATTTGAAGTGGTCCGCGTTTCTAACATTGGATCCGGCCATAACATGTATTCCAAATCTCCTGCACCCCTTCTCCTTTGCTTCCCTGTATCCCTGTAATGCGAATTCCGGAATTTCGCCAAATTTAGCACCCTTGCCTGCCGTCTTGATGCCAGGAAACTCCCCCTTTCCATAATCGATCTTAATCCTGAAACTCACTATTTCTGGTAAGTGATCACCTGCCAATCTGAACTGAGATAGAGAATCAAAGTTAATGGTTATATTCCTGTCTATTGCATATCTCATTTCCTCTGGTGTAACATTATTTGGTGTAAATGATATATTATCGGGAGATACGCCACTTACAAGAGCTATTTTAATTTCGTTTAATGATGATGCATCCATTCCACATCCTTCCCGTGCAAGTAAGGAGATCAGTGAAGGGTTGAAATTTGATTTTATTGCAAAATCTATGGAAATATTTTTGAAATACCTAAAGAAAGCATCTCTTATTCGTTTATAATTAGAAATAAGAATCTTTTCAGAATAAAGGATGGAAGGTGTTCCATAGTCCCTTGCAACCTTTAAAACGTCAATTCCATCCCAGAATAAATTTCCATTTCTGTTTTCCGCATAACGTGGCAGGATTTCATCCATTTTATGTCATTTTATCTAGGTTATTTAACATATCTAGTGAGTGTCAAATCCCTGCCTTCACTGCCCTGGAAATAAGAGGTTAAAAGTAATAGAAATTTTCTCATGGAATCTAAAATCAATTGCAAGTTTTTGTGGACAGTTTATGTTTATATTTTGCTGGCCGAACTAAATTTCTAAATTCTGGAATGGATCATCTTTTTCATCTTCAGATATCGATATTCCAGGATAGTTTTAGTTAAAGCGGCTTCGGGAATCACATATTCAAAACCATGGAATATGCCCTCATAAACATGCAGATCCACCCTTCTCTTAGAGTTAAGAATTCTACTGGCAAATGCAACTGATTCGTCCCTGAAAACCTCATCAAACCCAACTTCTATATAAGTTTCTGGAAAACCTTCCAGATCAGTTGCAAGTGATGGAGAAGCAAGTTCTGATACCTCTTCCTGTGAACCAAGATAGCCTTTCCATCCAAGTTTGTTATAGTATGTTGACCAGAATGGCCAGTTACCATCATACTGTGTGCTTGAAAGGCTATTGTTCTTGTAATCAAGCATCGGTGCCATAAGAAAAAGGTTCCTTATTTGGGGGCCATTTTCCCTGATTGAGCGTATAGCGACGGATGCTGCAAGACCTCCTCCAGCGCTTTCTCCCATTACAGATAATCTTTCAGCATCAATTCCAAGTTTCTCAGCATTGTTGTAACAGTATTGAAATCCAATATAACAGTCATCTTGAGGTGTGGGGAATTTAAATTCAGGAGCCAGCCTGTATTCTATGTCCATAATGATGCAGTCCAGTGTCTTTGAAATTAAGGCCATCCTATTTATGTCCTCATCTATTCCTCCAACGAGTAGACCCCCGCCATGTATATGATATATGCATGGAAGATGATCTCTTGCCCCAGCTGGTGAATAGACCTTTGCCCTGATGTGCGTGCCAGGAGATAAATCATCTATATCTTTGATATCAACTGCAGGCACTGCAACTGATTCTGAAGTGTCCTCTGAAGATTTTCTAGAATCCAGTAAATATTGCTTGAATTTCTCAACCCTTTCATCCACGTTAGAGATTTTGTCTAAATTTTCAATGTTCTTTCCAACAACCAGAGACCTCCTTTCTGCCTCTCCTTTAACTTCCTCCACAAGGTCGTATACCTTGGGATGAATTCGGTCTGCTTCCATTGGAAGTATAATGCTTCCTGAATGAATAATTATTCTCATTAATGCTCAGTGAGATGCTTTAAACGCGAAATTCAACATCGCATCTCAAATATTCAGACAAATATTAAAGCGCACAAACAATTATTTAGAATAAAATTAAATAGTCTCATTTCAGGGGTGGAGGTTATTCTTTTAATCGATGTGAAAAATGGGTGAAGATTAGTATTGATAGTGATAGGAAAAAATCTGTTGAATTTTAGATGTGATTATTACAAAGGCGATTATATGGAGGAATTAAGGATATCCTGGGATAAATAATATTATTATGTTAATTCAGATACAATCCAATGCCATTTAATCTTGGAATTGAAAATCTTGCAGGTAATAACCTGAATGAA
>JAKAYJ010000083.1 GCA_021816385.1 Thermoplasmata archaeon | reverse complement strand
GATGAGGTAAATCTACAGATTGTGAATTTTGAACAGACTCACTCATCGAGGATAAGGCTTGAACTGGTACAGAAGGAACAAGCTGCAGTACCAACATCTCCTGACTCTGAAGTTGCCGTAAAATTGGTGGAGGCTCTCAGAAAAAGAGGAGAGGAACCAAAAGTGTACGGAATTGGAGGAGGGACGTGTGCTGCCTTTTTCAGAAGAAAAGGGATGAGTGCAGTCGTATGGTCAACAACTATACCGGAAGTTGCCCACCAGGCAGATGAATACTGTGAATTGGATCATATACTGAAGGATGCGGACACGTTTGTACTAATCCTGTCCTAAACTCTATTCATTATCTGATTTTGATAGATCTCTTATTCTGGATACTCCATCTATTTCATTAATAATACTTACAACTTGTTCTGGTGTATCTTTCTCCCAGTTTCCACCTTTAATCATTTTTTCCCTGATTCGTGTTCCTGACCATTCATTTCTATTAATCAATCCAAGGGAATTAACCTCATACTTCTTCTCAATGAAAAGCCTTCTTACAAGTGGATTATTGGTATATACTGAATCAAATTTCGGAGTGAGTGATTCAACATGGGCAACCCAGAGTGGATTTGAATTCACATCCTCTATTGGAATGATGTAAAAGTTGAATATGCCCATGGATTCAAGAGAGTTGGATACCATAAGATGTCTCTCTCCTGCAGTAAATGGATTCAATAGTGTATGTGAATACTGTGCACTTCCAATTCCAATAATGACAGAAGAATGTATTTTGAGGATTTCTTTTATTATTTCTATGTGCCCATTGTGAAAAGGTTGGAATCTACCGACAATAAAAGCTCTTGTCATTGTTTCATCTCCTCTATCATATTACATGTAAGCATATCTGTGTTTTCAAAGATGAACCAGTTAAGAACCTCCTTTATGTCACCAACCATTTCATTCGCAGAATCTATTGCATTGAGCAGTTGTTTCATACTTTCGACAGGCATGATGGGATTATCAACGAGGAGGTACTGGAATCTTTCTTTTACGAGATTTATTATATTGATTGGAGCGTGAACAAATACTTTACCGTTTAGAAACATATCTTCAGGCTTTACTTTCTTGTTTTTTCTCGTTTCCACAGAAATCTCAGGAGATTCGATTGAAATTTGCATATTGAAATAAATTCTGTTCAATAACGGATAAAGCATGTCAGAGACATAATACAAATCCCCTTTATCAGAATCAGTTCCATGTTCTGATCTTACTAATCCTGTACCTCTCACAAGGTAATTTTCAAACTCCCTTAAAACATTTATTTTTAGTTCCGAACATCGATTCACAACACTGATATATTTTCTCCATTCATCAGCTAAGTCAGTTTTTTGTGATGGTATATGATTTTTTACAAGATCTATCCATGTTTGATTGGAATCAATTGGTGGCACAGGTATATTCTCTTCCATTTTCCTGAAAGGTGGTATATACACAAGACTATCTATCATATCCTTAGCCGCTTTTCTCAGAATTGAGTAATGTCTGTTTTTTAGTTCCTCTTCTTTCTTTTTTATAGCCAGGTCCATTACAAGATTCTGTATTTCCAATCTCGTTCCATCATCCTCGCTAAAATGGCTGGATGACACATTTTCTTCATTTATTTTTTTACTAGTTTTCTCCCATTCCGGAAAGTTGCCAATTTCTTCCTTGAGATTTGAAATTTTTTTATCAATCTCATTGATGGAGCGCTCAATCTGAAAGAAAACAAATTTACGTAAACTGAAAAAAATATACAATGATACAGCTAAAATAAGGATTATTCCTATTTCAGTAAAATCAGAGCTTATTGACATTTTTCTATCTATATCTCCTATTCATCCACAAATTGTTTTAGTGCATCAAGGCCATTTTTTATGGTGTCTAAATCAGTTGCATATGAAATCCTTATATGTGATTCTCCCTGTTCGCCAAATGCCGAACCAGGTGTTACAATAATCCCTTTCTTTTCCAGAGCCTGCCTGGAGAATTCTACAGAAGACATATTCAGATTAAACTTTGGAAACACATAAAAAGCACCTTCTGGCTTTACAGTTTGTAAATTATTGATTTCTGAAAGTTTTTCCATTACTATTTCAAGGCGTTCCTTGAATATTTGCTTCATTTTTTTTGTCGATTCAGTATCTTTCAGCGCTTCAATAGCTGCCATCTGTGATATTGATGGTGCACATGTAATAGTCTGCTGCTGGAATTTATCAGCAGCATTTATTACATCTTTCCCTGATGCCATGTATCCCACTCTCCACCCCGTCATAGAATGACTTTTAGAAAACCCACTAATGATTATGGTATTTTTCAGTTCGGGATCGAGCTCCAGTGGGTTCTGAGATACTCCTTTATAAATGAGGTCCTCATATATCTGATCTGTAATAAAATAAATATCCTCATCAATGCACAGTTTCTGAAGTTTCTTTATCTGATCAGTGCTAAAAACCTTTCCAGTAGGATTTGATGGATTTGATATAATTACAGCTTTTGTTCTGGGGCCTATGGAATTAGCAATAGCGTCTAATTCCAGGGAAAAATCATCTTTTGTTTTCACTGTCACTGGTTTTATACCGTAAATTTTTGCGATTTCAGGATATGAAAGAAAATATGGCTCGGGCATTATTATATCATCTCCAGGATCTGCTATAACGAGATAGGAAAGATTTACGGCAAATTTTGTGGGTGTCACGAGAATATTATCTATAGTAACAGAATCATATTTTCCTGCAGAGACTTTCCTGGAGATTCCCTCCCTAAGTTCTGGATATCCCTTTGACGGCGTGTAATGGGTAAAACCCTCCTTTGCCTTTTTGAATGCAAAGTTTATTTCCGCCTCCGGAGTTGTAAAGTCAGGTTCCCCAATTCCAAAGTTAAAAATCTTCTTTCCTTCAGACTTGAGCTTACTAGCTAAATTTGATAATGCAACAGTGGTAGATTCCGATATATCATCAACTCTTCTGGACAACACGTCTTTTAATCACAACTGGGTTATTAATAGTTTTCAGTCCATTCATAATTATTTTGTTGCTTATTTCTGTAGTTTTGCATTCGAGTTTAAATTATATCGTAAAATTTTAGGCAGGGTCATAGTTTATGTGTCTTAATCTCATATAAAAAAGATCATCCCATGAACTTAGAAATTCCACAGGGTTCACAAGCGTTGCTGGTGATACGTCTCTCCTGAATTCACTAACGAAATTCCAGTAGATGTCATGAAAAAAGTTTTTCTGTCCACGCTTGCATGACGGTGTTAGCGTGAGAGTTGGAGAGGCAGCCGTCTTAGTTCTTGACCCATGAGGTCTCTAAGTAGATTGGCTGCTTTTCGCCTCGACATTATACCCTGAAACAAGGTGACAGTATATAGTGTCTTAGTTTTTTCTCCGAGAAGCATTTTGTTTTCCTGACCAGCCTGCCAACTCTTTCCCCGACAATTCCATTGTAATTCTCCACGTTCACAGGGTCTTTGTCATCTTCACACTAATATCCATAGATAATATGCCTCTCTTTACCTAAGAGTTTTCCGTGGGTGTCCCTGATATTGCTAAGCCGTACATAATTGATGTTGACCAATGGGAAAAAAATTTCAGCACATAAGTATAATCATCATTGCCATCCGTGAACATCTTGATCCCGTTCTTCTGTAATGGTCTTACCCTTCTAATAAAGTCGTAGATTATGAGACGGCATGTGTTTTGGACCCAAATTTCCATGGAGAATGCAAAGAACTGGTAGGAAAAATGCTTAACTACTGTTTAGATCCATGAATCATCATTTTTTTGGAATAGGTATATTAACATAGGTAGTGTTTCAATTTTTCCGTATGTACCTGTTCTTGGCAACAATCCAGCATTCGTAGTTGTTTTCAGCGCTCTTTCAGGAAAGACACATAATCCAGCAGGTAGAATAAGGTGGAATACATGAGAGGAATATTACGGGTGGCAATGGTGATTGATCTTCGACTTTTCCAAACTCTCTGGATATTCCCATATTTATTATTTTTTCCTAAAATCAAAATTTTCAGAAAAGAAATCTTAACAATCTCAAATAAAAGGGGAGTTGGTTTTCCAACTAAACTACTTAATATAGTTACAATCGAGTATGTAATTATATTGTTTTTCGTTTTTATTGGGTGTCTGGTTGCGGTAATTGGAAGCCTTAATTATTTTTCAATTGTAAATCTATCAATTACGGAAAACTGGGGTTCAGAGTTTGAATTTTTATTGCTTATCTTTTTCTTAATAGCACTCTTTGAATATGTTTTCGTTCATCTAAATACCCATCTTTTTAGGTCTATTTGATCACTACATCATTATTTTCCTCTGTATTGTTGACTCAGTAACCAATTTTTCCCATTTGAATCCAATGATATTGTTCTAAAAATAGACCCTGTGGTCCCAGTGTAAATCTCATTTCTGTCCACTGTATCTATTATACTACAAAAAAAGGAAGTTCTGTAGAGGATTTCTAATAACCTCCCAAAAAACACCGTAACATTTATTCATGAAACACGCATGTTCCTGAACTCCGTCCTTTTAGGCACACTATTTCAAACCCAATCCCTTGAATATATCCTTCTGCCTGGCTGTGCACTCTGTCTCCACGATGCTGCCATCTGACAACTTTACCTTTGAAAGCTTTTCAAGTTCCAGAAACATCTTCTCAACAGAGTATTTCTTTGACAGTCCTGACTCATTCATTCTTTTCACCACGCTCGATCTTATTATGAGCGAGATGAAGAACACCAGCACCAGGCCTTTCAGGGTGGATTCGTTTCTCACCCTCAGTGGAAATATTTCCATGTCTGTCTTGAGGGATTCGAATGCCTTTTCTATGGCATCCCTTTCCCTGTATGCGGATAAACATTCCAGGGCAGTATAGTTTCCATGATAGACAATCATGAACTTTCCGAATCTCCCGGTAAGATGTGAGATGGCATTCTTCCTGGTAGTGGTTGTTATGGTCTCACCTATCCGGTAATGAATGTATTTCATGTAATCACCGGCTATGGCATATATAGTCCTGGAAACACCCTTCCTCACAGAGAGGGATTCTATCTTATCCCTGATCTCCTTAAGCTTCCTGTGGAAGTTGGCCTTCTCCTCCCCTTCCCGTTCCGTGTCATGGTAAAAATATGCATCAATATCCATACCGTCAATCTTTACTCTTGAATTCATTGCGAATATTGTACGGTTGCCATGAACAATAACATTGTCTGCATTCTCTATTTTCTTTCCAAGGGTGCTGAATGCACCTTTTATCTCCTTCCTGGACAGGGATGCAGCCATGATGAAATCCATTCCCTTCATGACATTGAGGTTGTCCAGCGAGAAGAAACCCCTGTCAAGTATCAGTGACACCCTGTCCATTCCAAATGCCCTGATCCTCGCTATTGTATTCTTCAATGTGGAAACGTCCACGATACTTCCGGGATAAAGATCAAACATGACAGGTATGCCATTCTCC
>JAKAYJ010000004.1 GCA_021816385.1 Thermoplasmata archaeon | reverse complement strand
CTTCACCCTTAATGATCTTCCTGTTCTTCCATTCTCTCGGTTCAAGTGCATACTGAATAATGTTATCCTTGAGAACAATAAGGTTACCTTCCCTGAACAGTTCAAGAACTATAGAATCGCCACCGTAAGTATCAATTCTTACGACTCTATCAAAATTTATCTGGTAAATGTCCCTTATTTTTCTGTCAGTGAATATTTTTCTCAAATACATTGCAAACTGTCCTGCTTCCTGTTCTCTTTCAACATCCATGAAGCAAAAGCCTTTCCTGACATCTATATACAGTGGCACTTTCTTCAAGGTGGGGCTGTTGATCTGGAAAATGAATTTCCTATTTCCAAGATCATATATTTTCTTGAAAAAAGAATCCCTTATGTGTTCCCTGTAGATATTTACAAGTGCATATATATCAAGGGAACTCTCCTTGTCTTTCACATTACCTGATAATATAGGCTTTTAAGTATTTGTGCATACTATTGCAATGAATCATTGATCTTCTTCATGATCCGCTACCACTATGCCGTATGCGATTTCACCAAGTGCATTCTGCGGTGAACCAAAAAAAAGATGCCTCGTCTGTGTGTATTCAAGAATACCGTCCAGCCCCAGTTCCCTCCCTATACCACTATCCTTGTATCCACCTCTTGGCGCAGCAGCCGAGATCATATGGTAATCATTTATCCACACAGTGCCCGATTCTATCCTGTCTGCAAACTCCTTTGCAACTTTTTTGTTTCTGGACCATACGCCTGCAGCTAGGCCATACCTGGAATCATTTGCAATGTCAGCAGCTTCCTGTTCATTCGCAAATTCAGTGACTGTAAGAACTGGGCCAAATATTTCTTCTCTCGCAACATCCATATCATTATGAACGTCTGTAAGTATTGAAGGTGAGAAATACAACCCTTTCTCAGGAACCATGCCTTGTATGTTTTTTGAATAGAATAAAGTGGCACCGGAGTCAAGACCTTCGTGAAACATTTTATTGATCCTGTCTTTCTGCATTGAAGTTGTGATAGCACCAATATCCGTATTCATATCCAACGGATTGCCTGCTATCATTCTCTCCATGTAGTATTTTATCCTTTCAAGAAGCTTTACCTTTATGTCAGAATGAACAAGCAACCTGCTACCACTCTCACATAATTGCCCTGAATGAAGAAAAATACCAAAAAGAACACCCTTTGCAGCCCTATCAATATCAGCGTCACTGAACACTATGTTGGGTGATTTTCCTCCAAGTTCCATTACAAGTTTCTTGAATGTGCCTGCTGACTCAATGCTCACACGTCTTCCAGTATTAGTGGAGCCTGTAAAGCTTAGCAATCTTACTTTACTGCTTCTAGAAAGAGTGTTTCCAACAACTGAACCCTCACCTGTTACAAGATTCATTACTCCGGGCGGGAGACCAGATGCGTTCAGATCGCCTGCAAGTTCAAATGCTGTAGCAGGTGTAAAATGACTTGGTTTCAGTACAACTGTGTTGCCTGTGAGAAGTGCAGGCATTATTTTCCAGACTGACATTAACAATGGTACGTTCCATGGTACTATTCCGGCAACAACGCCCATAGGTCTGTATTCCACTATGCCATGTGTTCCAGGATACTCTGGATGTTTAATTTTTCTTGATTCCCTGAATTCACCAGTAGTTGAGAAGTACCTCATATGTTCAATGGCCACAGTAACATCCATGAATATACTCTGCCTCATTGTCCTCCCGGTATTGGAACTCTCCAGCCAAGCATACCTATCTTTCTTTTCTTCTATTATAGAGACAAGTTTACAGAGTATCTCCTGTCTTTCTTTCACTGTTGTTTTCTCCCATTTCTTGAGTGATTCTTCTGCGGCATCAATTGCCTCAAGTGTTTTGTTTTCATCGGCTGAAACTGCTTTCCCAAATAGTGTACCATCTATAGGGCTGAACAGATCTATTTCATTTCCTTCCCTGTCAATTTTTCCATTTATGAAGTTTCCAATTTTCTCCATCTAATCACCTGATTAATAAAATAAATAGTAAATTCTCACTCCTGTGGCACCAGGGATGCTGTGCGCACCATTTCCTTTGCAGCCTTTGTAAATTTCATTATCTTGAACATTGAACCTTCAAGCTTGAATTTCCCTGTAAGAATGCCATTGATGGGATCTATCTTCCCATTAATGAGCTTTAACCAATTTTGATATTTTCCAACGTACTTAAATTCGGACTCTGGAAGAATTTCTTTCTGGAATGAAAAAATATAATTTTTACATTCTCCATGAAAGAGATCAAGGTAGAGAAATGCGTCCTGATTTAGACCATTATCATGCTCAATTACAAAAGTTATGGAGCCCTCCCAATTCTTTCCTGATACTTTATAAGAAGGATTACTGTTGAGTTTTTGTACATATTGGATTGCCCATTCATCTGTTGGAAATTTTGGCATATGAATGTATTACCGATTTTATAGATAAACTTTTACCGGTTTGATTTGAGCAATTTCTTTCTGGGTGGCAAAATTGCAAATTACTAAATAGAAAAATATTATGCTACATATCATGAAAGTTCTGATTCTCCTTCCGCCATTTTTGCCAGTAAATGAAATTTCGAAAATTATCAATCAGATACTACCTGATTCTGAGATAATAACAGACATAAATTTTGGCAGTAAGAATTCGGAAGTTCTTGTAGCAACGACTTTCACTCTTATTGGAAAGGAACTTATTGACAGACTCCCCAATCTGAAGTTTGTTCAGATTGCCAGCACCGGATATGATAATGTGGATCTTATTGCATTGAAAGAGAGAGGAATAATGCTTTCAAACATACCAATTGCAAACAAAGAAAGTGTTGCAGAACATGTACTTGCAATGGTACTTGCCCAGTTGAAGAACCTCATGCATTTCCACAATGAAATAATTAAAGGAAATTGGCCCTTCCTCACTAATTCAATGGAACTTATGGGGAAAACATTTGGAATTATAGGAATGGGGGCTATAGGCAAGAAACTTGCAGAAAGATTGTTGTTTTTTGGAACTGATACAATATATTATGATATCGTGAAAATGAGTGAGGAGGAGGAAGAAATACTGGGAGTCAGGTATGCTGGGCTTGACGAAATTTTCTCGAGATCTGACATTATATCAGTCCATGTTCCACTGACGTCGGATAATGACAGATTCATATCCAAAAAAAGATTTGATATGATGAAGGAAGGGTGTATATTTGTGAACACTTCAAGAGGTGAATTGGTTGATGAAAATGCTATGATAAATGCGGTTAAATCTAAAGGTATAAGGATATGTATTGATGTGTATTCCGAAGAACCACCCAATCCCGATTCTGAAATGTTTAAACTTGATAATGCAATTTTTTCCCCTCATATTGCTGGTGTCACTGTTGAAAGCCAACAGAGATTCATAACTGAAACTGTTGGAAATGTATTGAAATATGTTCAGGGCCTTCAGCCGCTTTATGGGGTTAAACTATGAAAGGATATGAAATTTTTAGAAAAACAATTGAAGAATTGAAACTTTCTCCCATGTTTGGCAATCCAGGTTCTACCGAAATACCGATCCTGCGTGGAGTTGGGGATTATGTTCTCACCCTGCATGATTCGATCTCGGTTGGAATGGCTGATGGACTTGCACAGTATTCAGGCAGGCCGACAATAGCTAATCTCCACACACTCCCAGGCGTTGCAAATTCGATGTCATTCATCCACACTGCGAGGCTTAATCATTCACCCGTCATTGTTACCTCTGGGCAGCAGGATAGCAGGCATGCATTCTATGAGCCATTGCTGTGGCATGATCTGGAATCTCTTGTCAGAAGTGCAGTCAAATATTTCTATGAAATGAAGAATGGTGATGATATAGAACGGGTCATGAAAAGGGCGTATTCAATCAGTATGGAACCACCTGCTGGTCCAGTTTTTGTTTCATTTCCAATGGATGTGGTTGATGAAGATTCAGAGTACAGGAACCTTTCTTATTCAGTTCCCAACACAGAACTGATCGACCATGCGGCTGTTGAGAATGTCCTTCAACTCATCAGGCAGTCAACCAATCCTGCCCTAATTGCAGGTGCTGAGGTGGATCAGTTCAATGCAAATGAAGAACTGGAAAAATTCGCTTCAATTCTCGGAATACCAGTATATACAGAACCCCTGTCCAACAGGGCAGGGTTCAACACTGAAAGCATGCAGAATGCCGGTGATCTTCCCCCTGCAACTACGGCCATAAACCTTGCTCTTATCAATCATGACCTAATTCTGAATTTCGGCGGTGAATTCACACTCTATCCTTACCTGCCTTCACCCCTTCTTCCGGGAAAGAAAGTTGTAACTGTTACTATGACCCCCAGCTACAGATTTGGAGAATATATTACGAGCAATCCAAAACTCTTCCTTAAGGAACTTAATAAATCTGCAGAAAAGAAAGGTGATTTTGTAAAAAGTCCTGATAATTCCATGACGAATTTGATAGCAAGGGAGAGGAGAGTAATGGGGGCCACATATCTGCTTCAGAAAGCAAGAAAAGAATTTTCCGGACATGTTATTGTGGATGAGGCAATTTCCTCTTCTCTTCTTGTAAGAAAACACATGGGTTACTCTCAAAGATCATATTTTACTGCAAAAAGTGGCCAGCTTGGTTGGGGAATGCCGGCTGCAGCAGGGATATCATTGAAAGTTCCCAGGGTTCTGCAAATAGTTGGAGATGGTTCCATAATGTATACTATCCAGACACTCTGGACAATCTCAAATTACAATCTTCCTGTAAAAATCCTTGTACTTGATAATGGAGGATACACAATTCTGAAAAGTTTTTCAGCAAGCTTTTATCCCGGGTTGGAAAAAGCACCATACTTAACATTTTCAAACAATATTTTAAAAATCGCCGAATCGTTTGGTGTGGAATCTAGGGAAGCCGATCCTGATTTGAATGAATTGAAATGGCTTTCGCAGGGAGATACACCTAAACTTCTAGTTGCAAAGGTGCCTAAGACCATTCCGAAACTGTTTATCTAATAATCAAACTTTCAACATTACTTTTTTATACGCCATAATTTTACCCAGATATGGTTCACGCTGGAAAGGAACAGATGAATGAAATCGTTAAACTTTCTCAAAACAATGCAGAGAATTATCTCAGGGCAGTATGCAGCTACCTGTGTGAAAAGAATCCAAAATTTAACTGGACAGGAGTGTATATTCTCAAAGGTAAAATGTTGAACCTTGCAGCATATCATGGTGAAGCCACTGAACATGTTTCAATCAAACTAGGGGAAGGCCTATGCAGTCTGGCCATAAATGAGGACAGGGTTGTGAATGAAGCAGACGTTAAGGGAAATGGCAAATACCTTGCATGTTTTATCAATACAAATTCTGAACTGGTTGTTCCCGTGAGATATCAGGGAAGAGCCATAGGGGAAATAGATATAGATTCAGATACCAAAGGAGCATTTTCAAGAGAGGACGAGGATTTTGTAGCTTTGGTTGCTGAACTAATAGCCCCGGTTGTGAGCATGCTTTATGTTGAAAGCTGATTCACTCGACAGAGATGTCTTGAAAACACTCACGAAATTGTCTTTAATTCAGTTTCTCAGAATGAGTGGAGTATTTTTCATAATCCCTGTCCTTGCAGTTTATTCTGAAAGATTCACTGATTCAGGTATTCTAATTGGGCTATCCCTGGGAGCTTATGAAATATCCATGGCCGTTATGCAGATACCTTCAGGCAGGCTATCTGATAAATTTGGAAGAATTCCGGTGATACAATTTGGTCTTACACTGTTCATTGTTGGAAATTCGCTCAGCTACCTTTCCTTCTATTTCAATGGACTTGAAGGTATATACATTCTTATAATATCCAGGTTTATTGCAGGTACCGGTGCAATCAGCACGCCATTGACCTCCCTCTCCCAGGAAATTGTGCCGAGTGACAGGAAGAATACAGCCATGGCCATAATGGGTGTTGGGATTGGAATGTCTTTTCTCCTGGGTACTGCATTCTCACCCATCATATCTTCCCTTATACATATCCAGAACATGTTTCTCATTTCAATCATACTAGGAATAGCTGCAATTCTGTCTATGCTCAATGTCAGGGAACACAGGTATAGTAAGATGGCAGAAAAACTGAAGATGGATAAGCATGTGATCCGCGTTTCAATGGGGGCCTTCCTGTTTTCAATTGCAGGTTTCATCATAATATACTCTAATCAGATTTATTTCTCCTTTAAGTTTGGACTTTTCAATTATGGTGTAATTCTATTTATTTCAGTTCTTTTTTCTGGGGTTATTGCAATATTTATTAGCGAGAGTTATGCACGCAAGAAAAATAAAAAGTTAATTCCATTGGCGTCTTTTCTCATGATCGCAGGCATCATAATACTTTTTGCAGGATTTCTTGAATATATTTCATTCCCTTTGATTTCAGTATTCCTTATATGCTATTATACGGGATTTTCTCTTTATGAAATAAGTGCCGTTCCTGCCATAACTGGAAAAATCAGGAGAGAAAGTTATGGTTCCAGCATAGGTATATTTTATTCTATGCTGTTTTTAGGAAATGGAATTGGAGCATTAATAGGTGGCTTTACTGCAGGAATTGGTAATTTGCCAGAAGATTATACTCTACCATTCATTATAGCTCTTGTACTTTCTATAATCAGTACATTTATTTTATGGCCCCTTACCAAAACTGGAAATGATGCCGACAACCTTGGATGATATTGTATTGGTTCCTATTGCCAGAACTCTTTTTTTATCAGTATCAAGGATTGTAATACTGCAATTTTTCATAAACACACCACCTGCATCCTCTTCCTCTATTCCCAACATCATACATACCAAAGCCTTTATGGGTAACATATGAGACACGAATATGTTCACCCCTTCATAAGACATTATTCCTTCATACATCCTTCTTCCATTAGATTCAAAGGATTCTATCTCACCTCCAGGTTTATGAAATTTCGGGATATTTTCACCACTTCCGTTATTAAATTTTCCAAGATGCGTTTCACGAATTTGATGATCAATGGTGATGTGTTTCCTGTAACCTCCTTCTTTTGCAATAATTTCACCAGTCTGTATGGTTCGTTCCAGAGGGCTGCATACAATACTTTCGACATTTTGCATTATTACTGACAGTTCCTTTCCAACAGCAATAGCCTGTTTTCTACCATGTTCTGTCAGAGGATATCCCTTTAGGTCATGAGAAATAACATTGTTCTTGTTTGCCTCACTTTCACCATGCCTGATTAAAATTGCTATTCCACTCACATTTTTGAATGAATAACTAATAATAATATTTTTCCTTACAGTAAATGGTATTAATGGAAGGCAAATTCAATCACCTCAAAAATGAGAAAAGTCCATATCTTCAACAACACGCTTCAAATCCTGTAGATTGGTACCCATGGGGAGATGAAGCTTTCAACAGAGCAAAGACGCTAAACAAGCTTGTATTGGTCAGTGTAGGATACTCCACCTGCCACTGGTGCCATGTTATGGAGAGGGAGAGTTTCAGCAGGGAAAGAATTGGAACAGTTCTCAATGACAGCTTTGTCTGCATAAAAGTTGACAGGGAAGAACGACCTGATGTAGACGCTTTCCTGATTGATTTTTCAATCCGTACAACCGGTTCTGCTGGGTGGCCCCTGAATGTGATTATGACGCATGATAAAAAGCCGCTTCTTGCATTCACTTATCTGCCACCGGAGAGCAGAGGACAGAATTTAGGCCTTTTCCAGCTTGCCACTGGAATTGCAGAATCATGGAAAACCGATCCTGCTGAACTCCTGAGCAGAACAGAGAATTCATCTGGTACAGCCACGAATTTCCTGAAGCATGAGCCTGATTATTCCCAGTATATTCATTCAACTGCCTATGCACAGCTTGAAAAAATTTATGACTCATATTATGGTGGTTTCAGCCGTGGAACTAAGTTTCCATCTCCCCACAACCTGATGTTGCTTGCATCTTACTACCATGAAACCGGCAATAACAATGCCCTTTCTATGGCAGAGCACACTGTCGGTGCAATGAGGATGGGTGGTATATACGATCATGTGGGGTATGGAATCCACAGGTATGCAACTGATATCGGATGGAAAATACCACATTTTGAAAAAATGCTCTATGATCAGGCATCGATGATACTTGCACTTTCTGATCTTTATCTTGTCACGCGAAAAAAAGTGTATTATGAAATAATCAGGGAATTTTTCCATTTTCTCAGAAATAATATGAAATCAGATTCTGGAGGCTATTACACTGCAATGGACGCAGATAGCGAGGGCATAGAGGGAAAGTATTATACCTGGACACAGAAGGAAATAGATGAGGTTCTGAATAACAAATCCGGTAAATTTTCCAGAATATTCAACATAATGGATACAGGCAACTACTCCGATGAAGCAAAAGGGGAATCTACAGGCAGAAACATTCTCTATCTTGACAATGAGGCATCTTCTGTGGATTCCTTCGTAAAAGATGGATTATTCTGGATGGATCCTGAAATTATAAAAGATCTTTTATTACTGGAAGAGGCCAGAAAATACCGTATT
This sequence comes from Thermoplasmata archaeon, assembly GCA_021816385.1. Next base: position 16,788 of record JAKAYJ010000004.1, on the reverse strand, counting down.
CCTCCACTGACAGATATTAAAGTCTGTTCAGATCTGAATGGCTTACTCCTTTATTCTATGTGCAGTGCCTATTCTGCCACTCTTGATCCTGATTTCCTGAAAGTTTCGGAAGAACTTGCCGAATACCTGATAGATATTTCCACCGATGGCAAGCTCCCCCATATAAGGTACCAAGACGGAAAAATCATTGATGGTTTCTTCTCGGATTATGTCTTTGTATCTCTGGGGCTTACTGCTTACTCTGCACTCTTTCCAGAAAATCCCTTCATTTCCAGGGTTAAGGAGCTAATGGATGCTACTGCTGAAAAAGCATCGAAAGACATTTCTAAAAATATTGCAAATGGATATGGCGAATTTCTTGGCTCATGGAATTCTCAGGAAGATTCGGCAATTCCGTCACCATATTCAGCATATGAAAGAGTTCAGATATACCTTCAGACCTTTGGAATCGAGATTACGGGTGCGAATGTTACTCCTGAAGAACTCGAGGGAAACGTTGCAAGATATCCTGCATATTTTACCTTCAGGGTGCAGAACCAGATTCTCAAGGATCATATATATCTCATAAAGAAAAATGGGATGTCCAGAGATGAAAGTACAGATATATTGAAAATGCTCAGAGAAAAAGGTGTTTCTGATCAGGTTCTATTTACATGCACAGGTACTTCAGGAGAGGGTTATTCCCTTTGCACGGGAAACTCATGTGTATTGGAAAATTCATCAATAGAACAAATAATGAAATATATTGGAGATAAACACGTGAAATGAGATTATTTAATCCTTTTACCAATGGCCGTATAAATTCCTATTATCTCCTTTGCCCTTTCAATTCCATTTACAATGTCATCCCCGCTGATGCTTTCAAGCATATTCAAGGTAGTCATATCATTATTCAATGAGAGATAAGGAAGCGAATCCTCTATGAATACTGATGTGTACCTGGACCCCGAATAGAACAGCCTCAGGTTCTCAACCACACCCTTCATATTTTTAACAAGGAATTTCCTTGCAGATACATTGTGGGAGCATGCAGTATAAAATCTGATTATATTCTGCTTTTTTATTTCACCGTTTTCGATAGCCGTTACAACATTATTTAGAGGTTCTTCTGATTGCATCCATCCAAGCGCTGTTATGATTTTTAGTTTGTCTTCCTCTGCAGTTACTTCATTGTACACTTTCATCATTTCATTGAAGTTGTGTGAAGTTTTTCCATGGATAGATGCATATGCAACCGCATAGGCAAGCTTCATATCGGGGTCAAGCGATAGGAAATGTGTGAAATTATGTGAAATTTTCATAGCATAAGATCTGTCAATGACCGTTCGGGCCAGAGCGACCGCACCCCTGGCGATGCTGATATCAGGTGCCTCATCTGTCAACCTTTCACCAAGATTTTTTGTTGCCACCTCAAGGTAAGAAAGTGCAAATGTGTTGAATTCTTTAGCGTCTGGTCTTATGTAATGAATTTTAAGAATCTGCGAAGATATCTCCTTCAAAACCATAGGTTCCATATCATTCTTAAAAGACGCAAGAACTTTCAGATAATCTTCAAAATCAATGAGTGAGCTTGAAAGAAAAGAATAGTAATCATTAAGAATTCCCCATTTTTCAAACATATCCATGCTGGATATTTTTGACAGTACTTCAGTGAACAATTTCCCCCTATACAATACCCTGTAAAAACCTGAAGCATTTCTATTCAATGTTATGATGGAAGTTGAATCTAAAGTTGCAGATTCAGTCTCCATCAAATGAATGTTGTTCCCGTTTTCGGTCTTAACGCTGAGTGGGACTGGCCATGTGTCTTTTTCAAGTCCGTTTAGTTTGAACCTGAACTGTTCCAGTTTAAGCAGATCGGATTCCATTGTGGCGATAATTATCGGATAACCAGGTTTTTCAATCCAGCGGGACATTATTTTTGAAACTGGCACATTTGATTCCTTTTCAAGGGAGTTCCATAATACTGAGCCTCTCGCATTCCTATATGTATTGTTAATAATATAATCCCTCAATCCTTTCCTGAAGTTTGTTTCCCCAAGATATGTCTCGATCATGCGCAATATTGCAGCTCCCTTTCCATAGCTTATATTATCGAAAATCTGGGATATCTGGCTGGGATTGTCAACTTTTACATCAATAGGGTGTGTGTTGATGAGTGAATCATTGAAAAGGGCCAATCCGGTTCTGGTGAACTGATCTGCCACCGGATTCCATTCAGGATAAATTTTATCAATCATTTTGTAAGATAGGAAAGTTGCAAAACTTTCATTGAGCCAGAGATCATTCCACCAATCCATCGTCACAAGATTTCCGAACCACTGATGGACCAGTTCATGCGCTATTACCTCAGCAATCGCCTTGTAGTTTGCTGAACTGGTCGTTTGATCTATGCTTAGGTAGTAATCCCTGAATGTAATTGCACCCCAGTTCTCCATCGCTCCAGCAGAAAATTCAGGCACATATATAAGATGAAGTTTTGGCAATGGATATATGATTCCAAAATAACCCTGAAGCAATGAGAGTGTTCTTGAAGCAATATCTATTGGAAAATCAGATTTCGTAAGATATCCTTCAGGGGCTGAAAGGATAATTTCCACTCCATCAGCTTTTCTTGATCGTGACCTGAATTTCCCAACTCCAAGATATAGAAGATATGTTGACATTATGGGTGTGATCTCGAATGTTACAATTTTACGTTTTCCACTCTTCTCAACTTTATCGATAGGTGTATTGGAAATAGCTTCAAGATTGCTTTCTATATTCACTGTAACCTGAAACCTTGCCTTGGCATTCGGCCTGTCGAGACATGGAAACATCCTCCTCGCACCAGTTGATTCGAACTGTGTTGTGAGCATTTCACCTCCCTTATAAGAAGAGGTGTAGAAACCTGTCAACAATTTGGGTATCTGCCCTGAATAGGATATCTCTGCTTTGAATTCTCCTTCCTGCAACATGAATTTCAGTTTATTTGTTTTTCTGTCGAGTTGAAATTCGGTTTTTGTCTCGTTCACTATAACCTCGTGAACATCCAGTTCTTCTGAATCAAGTTCTATAAAGCTGCCATCCCATTTTCCCGTTATGTTCTCGATTCCGTTAAATTTGTGGTTGATTGAATCTACATCGATAAATAATTTGTAAATTTCAATAGTTTTCATTAATTGTACATTTAAATGTGTGTAAAATAGTTTTTCCTGCGGATGAATTCATCATGGATGAAATTATATATGGATTATTCAGGAAATGTATCGAAGTTGTTCAAAAGTGATCAAAATCAGTTGACCAGAAGTTTGAGTTCTTTTTTCAGGACCTTCCCAAGTGTATTTTTTGGAAGGTAATCTACAAAATAAACAAGTGAAGGAACCTTGTAATCTGCCAGATATCTACTGCAGAAATCAATCAATTCTTCCTGCGTTAGTACCTTGTCATTTTTCACCACAACGAATGCTATAACCTTCTCTCCAGTATTCTCATCTGGAGCGCCTACAACGGCGCATTCCTCAACTTTTTTTGTTGCCATTATCACTTTTTCAACTTCAGTGCTGTATACGTTATATCCAGAAACAAGGATCATATCTTTTCTTCTTTCAACAATGTAAAGATATCCCTCACTGTCCATTTTTCCAATATCACCCGTATATAGCCAGCCATTTTTGAGAACTTGTTCAACAACCCCTTCATTGAGATATTCATGGATTATCTGAGGTCCCCTTACAATGATCTCGCCTTTTTCCCCTATTGGCATATCTGTGTTCCTTGTTTTTAGATCCACTATCCTTACCATGGTATTGGGGAGAGGCATTCCAACAGAACCATTCCTGATCATTTTTTCATCCAGAGGTGATAGTGTCACAGATGGTGATGCTTCAGTGAGGCCATAAGCTTCATATATTTCTATTCCAAATATATTTTTGAATGCCTCCCGAGTGTTATTCTGCAGACTTGATGCACCAGACATCACATATATCGATCCAGCAGGTGTTATTTTCTTCCCGTAAGCAGCTGCAATGAGTGAATTGATGAGTGCAGGAATAGCAGGATACACAATATTATTATTTTTCTCAATAATTTTTATTATATGTTCACTATCCAAAGGATTCATTATAATGTGGACTTTTGCACCCAGAAAAATAGGCAGAAGAATAGATATTGTCAACCCATAAACATGGAAGAAGGGTACCGCTGATATGAATACTATATCTGTTTTTGATAAATTTTTTGACCATTCATCCATAATGTACAGGTTAGACATTATGTTATAGTGGGAAATAAGTGCCGCTCTTGGCCTGCCTGTTGTACCTCCTGTGTACTGAATGAATGCCCCGTCATTTCTTGAGTTAATTTTTTCTTCTGGAACAGGAGGCAATCCTTCACCCAAATTCTCGAAAGAAATAATGTTACTGTCTTCAGGAAATTGTCCTCTTTCCACCAAATTTCTGATTATTGGAATAGAATTGTATGGAATCCTTGAAGCGTTAGAATCCCTTATGATTACAATTCTGTCAACCGAAAGTGGAAAAAGATTAACAATTCTTGGAAGAAAATCGAGATAGGTAAATATAGTTCTTAACTTTGTGTTCTGAACCACAGTATTGATTTCGTTAAATGTGTAAAGGGGATTGATATTAACAGGTACAATGCCCAATTTTGTGCATGCTATTAACAGAATGCCATATTCTGGCATATTGGGAACGACAACACCGATCATATCGCCTTTTTTCAGTCCCATCCCATGAAGTCCTGATGACACCCTTTCAACATTATCATTAAGTTCGGAATATGTGAATTTGCTGTTCTGAAAAATAATCGCATCTCTGTCATTATATTTTCTTACTGATTCTTTGAACATGGAATATATTGAGACTTCAGGAATTTCTATATTTCTTCTTGCATGTCCCGGGTAATTCCTTTCAAGAATTACCTCGATCTGTTCAGTAGAATTCGGTACCATAAGTCATCTTCTCCAAAATCTTTTCATTGCTTGGATTTATAATATTATTATTTTGTATTTAAATATTTTTTAATATGTATACCAATATATCGTTGATTCGACAGATGTTTGTTTCACTCTTCAGTAAATTTCATGAATTCTTCATTTGTTTCAAGCTCTTCCTCCCTGAATCTCTTTCTTATATTTCCCGGAATGAAATTTTTTGCAATTCTGATAAGGTCTTCAGTAGATGTTTCCTTAATCAGAAGTGCTATTAGTGTATAGATTATTATTGAAAGAACTGTAATCCCACCCAGTATCAATATATTCTTTGGAACAGTGATAGTTTCTATGAATATTATGAATATTGCCTGAACACCTGCAGGTAATGCCTGTTTTAATATTCGAATATTGAACGAAATTTTTTCCATCCTTGATACAATTATCCTGTAAATTATGAATGACGCAATGCCCGATATTAACATTGCATATGCTGCTCCAAATGGCCCCATAGAGTATTCGCTAGTCCCCAGGACTTCTGGAGGCACCAGAATAAAAATAAGAACAATATTGAAAAAAATCAACATCGTGTCTACTCCGGCAATAAGTCTTGTCTTTTTCCTGCTTATTATTGCTGAGTTATATGGTGTGTTGATGGCACTGAAATAAGCCCTCCATGCAAGAAGCGAAAGCATGATGTTGTAAGCCATGTAATTTGCAGTGAATATATTCATTACATCAACTGATAGAAGTGACAATGGTACAACAAGTGGAAGAGTATAAAGAGATATGAGCCTTTCAAATTCATGTATAGACTCATTATGTTTTTCCTTTCCTGATGTTTTCTGATACCTGATCAGAAGAGGCATGAAGAACATAGATAATGATGCCGAGAGTGTGGTGATAAGTGCTGCAATGGTCTGAGAGGTGTAGAATGCTCCAGTGGCGGTCGCATGCCAGTAGAATTGAATTACCACCTTATCTATATTTCCACTCACCGCCCCAACTGATAGCGCAAATATCAGCGGAAGTGCAATTTTTGAATATATTTTTAACATCCTTTTTGTTGGCCTGCCAATCTTCCATGGCCTTCCAAGCATTATTGAAACCACAAAGAATAATGTATATGAAACACTGTAAACGATAGCTAAATACAATGCATCAACATATCCATAAAGTGATGGGTGGGTTCCAATCAACAGTGCCATAATGATGAAAACTGAATTCCTGAATACTGCTTCAACCAGTGGCGGTATTGAATTTCTCACGGATTTTAGTGTTGCCACATAATAGGCTGAACTGAAGACAGTCATGTTCTTAAAAAAGAAGTACGGTATGAGTGCTATGATCACCCAGTACTCAACAGGTGACTGAAAACCTTTGTGAAGTATCTCAGTCCATATGAAAAGTGATATGATAACAATAATTGAGAAAACAGCCCCCATCACAAGCTTGATTGAGAGATATGTTCCGTTGCATTCCTCAATGTTTTCACCATGTGTTATATTTATGGTGTGAGCGGTAGAATAACCAAGATCGCCAATTATTGTAAATATACCCACAAATCCTATACCAAAGGCGAGAAATCCCCAACTGGTAGTCCCTATATACTTTATAATGAAGAACATTCCTGTCATGCCAAAAATCGCACTGAGAATGTTCTGGATTATGACAATTGGTGATCTCTGGGCAAACACGTCGAGGTAATGTAAATTTCCGCTTAAAGTTAACTAAAACCAATATTCAGAGATTAAACGAGGAAGCCCGTGTAAATTCATTTTTTATTCATGGCATTGCTCGAAGATAAGTTCCGGGAAAACTGAATCATTTCACCAATTTCTTTAATTCGTTTTTCAAAACCTTCCCAAGAACGTTTTTTGGAAGATGATCAACAAATAATACAACCTGGGGCACCTTATACTTTGCCATATTTTTACGACAATAATCCATAATTTCTTCCGTGGTCAGTGTTCTGCTATTTTTTATAACAATGAATGCAACTACTGCTTCTTCTGTCATAAGATCAGGCATTCCTACAACTGCACATTCCTCAACCTTGGGATTTGATTTTATGAATTTCTCAACCTCATACGGATAAACGCTCATTCCTGACACCAGAATGAGTTCCTTTTTTCTGCCAGTTATGTATATGAAACCATTTTCATCAATTCTGGCCATATCTCCCGTGTATAACCACCCGTCCTTAACTGCAGGTTTATTTATTGTATCTGTCAGGTATTCCTTTATGACCTGGGGCCCCTTTACTATCAGTTCCCCACTTTCACCCAGAGGCATATCGTTTATGCCTGTTTTCAAGTCCACGATCCTTACAGATGTGTTTGGAAGAGGCAACCCTACCGAACTGCCTCTGTCCACATCATCATCGAAAGGGCACAGGGAAACTATGGGGGATTCGGTCATGCCATAACCCTGATACAGTTTTATGCCAAATTTACTCTTGAAATTTGTTCTCACTGATTCAGAAAGCATTGATGCCCCGGACATTACCCTCAGTGTCCCATTTACCGAGATTTTCCTGATGTGCATATCTTCCAGAAATGCACTGAATCTCGCCGGAAGATCGGGATAGAATGTGTTGTGATTTTTCTCAATCGCATTTATTATTGAATTAAGATCTTCTGGGTGCGTAATGAGTTCTATTTTTGCTCCAAAAAACATTGGTAAGATCATTGTAAAAGAGATGCCAAAAACGTGGAAATATGGCGTAGTTCCTATGACTGCCAGCTCTTCCTTGTTTGCATCCTTTAACCATTCATTCAGGATATAAATGTTTGAAATAAGGTTATAATGAGAAATTGCTGCCCCCTTTGGTATTCCTGTCACTCCACCAGTAAAATGAATAAGTGCGATATCCTTTTTAGGGTCTACTGGGACCTCATCAACCGGAGGTAGATTCTTCCCGACATCGATCATGAACATAATGTTCTTATCTCTGGGAAGTTCATCATGAATCAACAGAGTTTTCAACCCTGGAATCGAATTTAATATGTGTGTAAAATAAAGTTCAGTCCTCACGATAATTATTTTATCAAGAGCAATTGGGAAAAGATCGATTATCTTGGTGATATATTCCACAAAGACAAATATTGTTTTTGCCTTTGTGATACTTATTAAATTCTTAATCTCGTTGAAAGTGAAATAAGAGTTAATGTTGACTAATGTTACCCCTAACTTTGAACAGGCAAAAAAGATATAAACATACTGAAGACAATTGGGTAGAAGAACTGCAAGTTTATCACCACGTTTTAGCCCGAGTGCAGATAAACCAGATGCGATTCTTTCAACGTCAATTTCAATTTCTGAATAAGTCTTCGTTATGTTATAAAAGCATATGGCTTCCTTCGGGCCATAGTTTTTTACAGCTTCCTTAAACAACTGGTAAATGGATACTTCTGGAATTTCAATTCTTCTCTTCGCGTTATTCGGATAGTTCTTTTCCCAAATTATTTCCAACTGCTCTTGTTGGTTATTACTCAATCAATTCACCTGTTCTTATAGTTTAATTTACAATACGATTTAACTAAAAACGTTTTGCATACTAAAGAAAATATTAGTTTTCATAAAATTTAGGCATATTCAATCTGATCCAAACCATAACTGGCACTAAATCTTCTCAATCGGGTGAACCTTCCTTACAAGGAAAAATTGATAGTATGTCTAACAAGACATAAATTCGCAGAAAAGGTGATAGAATACCTCCAAATCATGCAATAGCGCATAGACTAAACTGATAAACATGATTTATAGGTCTCCTTCAATGGGATTCATCAATCGACGATTTATATCACCAATTCAGGCAAGAATTGGTAAATTAACACCCTTTCGCATTTTTCCGGGCCCTGTCAATCTTCCCTCTCAGAAATAATGAGTTTATAACCACAGAAGTTGAACTCATACCCATTTCAAAGGCAGAAATCATAGGCAATACAAAGAATATCGAGAGATCAGCGAATGGGATCAGGTCTCCTGCTGCAACAGGTATAAGCAAGATGTTGTATCCAACTGCCCAAGCCATGTTCTGTTTTATCTTTGAAATAGTTTTGTTTGCGATAAACACAGATGCATCAAAGAAAACATCAAACCTGTTTGCCATCCCACTGAGCGTTACAAATGCTGAGAAAATAAAAGCCGTTAAAGTTCCTATAGTACGAGAAGCTCTAATTTTCCCGTTAAACTTTTGACAGCATGATGAGCTCACTGGTAGAAACAAAGTCCAGAATAAAACTGCACTGGAAATGAGAGAACAAGTAGCATGTAGTCTTCATATAATATTCCTGCAAAATATGAGGAGGGTATTGCATAACTTATCAATAATACAGGAATGAAAAGTAACCAGCCTACAGTGAGTTGTTTCCTGAGTTTTGAATATTCAAGTTCCGGAGAACTGTATACCTGTCTGCAAGCAGTTGAACAGAAATAGTAAGTTTCCATATCAATTTTATAAAAAATATCACTGTTTTCCGGTACAAACATACAGCATACAGGATCTGTGGGTATATATGCACCGATTATCTGCTGTGTTTCAGTGGATTCTTATCGAATTCAGTCTTGCAGTTGCTGCTGCAGAAGTAGAATGTTTTCCCCTGAAATTGGCTTGTAAACTGAGTGTCTTCCTTCACTTTCATACCACACATTACATCTTTTGCCATACAGGATAATTTCTTGGTAATAGATAAATATACTCAATTAACGCTGTCTATCTATTGGAATCTCTTTGAAAGAATTAATAAATTATTGCGCATCATGGATAGTGCATGAAAAGATGCGTTGCTCCTGGAGTTATATTGGGAATACTCCCTTATATATTGAATACCATGACAGGGAATGGGGTGTTCCACTGCACGATGATAACCGCCTTTTTGAGATGCTTGTTCTTGAAGGGGCCCAGGCAGGTCTCAGCTGGCTTACTGTCTTGAAAAAAAGGGATTCTTTCAGGAAGGCTTTTGCAAATTTTGATCCTGAAGCAGTTTCGCTATTTAGAGAGAACAATATATATGAATCGATGAAAAATACCGGGATAATCAGAAATGAGAAGAAAATCAGGTCTGCTATTTCGAATGCGGCTAAATTTATAGAAGTTCAGGATGAGTTTGGAACGTTTGATAATTATGTCTGGGATTTTGTCCATGGTGAACCGATAATCAACCGTTGGAAATCTGTTAAAGAGATTCCATCAAGAACTGTACTTTCGGATGCGTTGAGTAAGGATCTTCACGAAAGGGGTTTCACTTTTGTGGGTTCTACTATCTGTTATGCATATATGCAATCTACAGGGCTTGTGAATGACCATATTGAGGAATGCTTCAGGTTTCAGGAACTTGCTAAATTAAAATGATGTGAATAAAAATACGAAACATTGACATATAAAAATAGTGAAGGGCATTCAAGAATTGACACCTGTCAAAAGTGGTTCAGTGAATGAACTTTCAAGAGGAGGTCTACTGGTTTTCACTCTATGAAAATGGAATCTCCAACCCTTTCAGGGTAGAAAGGATGTCAGTAATTTGAAAGTGCCATTTAGAACAATCCAAGGATTTCCCCTTCTTCTGTCAGATCAATATTTTCTGCAGCTGGAATCTTAGGCAAACCGGGCATTGTCATTATATCTCCCAGCAGAGGAACTACAAAGCCTGCACCTGAAGATATCCTTACAGATTTTACTGTGATAGTGAAGTTTTCCGGCCATCCAAGAAGTTCAGGATTGTCAGTGATGCTGTACTGTGTCTTTGCCATGCATACATGCATCTTTCCAAAGCCAAATTTTTCAATATCCCTGATATCTTTTTCAGCCTTTTTGGTAAATGTTACGCTGGAGGCCCCATATACTTTTTGCGAAATGGCTAGAATCTTATCTCTTATGTTGTTCTCATCATTGTATGTTCTCTTGATATTGTAATTCTTTTCCAGTGAATTGATAACCTTCTTAGCAAGTTCCATTCCACCCTCCCCGCCATCATTGAAAACTGTCGAAAGGGCCCATGATACGTTTAAGGAATTCAGAATTTCACCAAGTCTCTTTATTTCAGATTCATGATCCGACGGAAACTTGTTAATTGCCACTACGGGTTCGAAACCAAAATTTCTCATGATTTCTATGTGTTTCAGGAGATTCCTTGACCCTCTTTCTAGAGCCTCTAAATCCATAACTGAAGAGTTGGTAATGCCACCGTTCACTTTGATAGATCTTATAGTTGCAACAATTACGATTCCATTGATGGGAAGGTCTCCCATCACGGATACCATATCGATGAACTTCTGACCTCCCAGATCTGACCCAAATCCCGCCTCAGTGATCACATAGTCCGCTAGTCCCAACGCGATCCTGTCTGCAATTATGCTTGAAGTTCCATGTGCTATGTTTCCAAAGGGTCCAGTGTGAATAAATGCGGGAACTCCCTCAGTGGTCTGGACAAGATTTGGCCTAATTGCATCCTTCAGCAATGCTGCCATAGCACCTTCTGCTTTCAGTTGACCAGAAAATACAGGATTGCCATCATAATCAAGCCCTATCATTATTCTGGAAAGCCTCTCCTTCAGATCCTTATAACTGGTTGCAAGTCCCGTTATGGCCATGATCTCTGAAGCTGGAGTTATAACGAATCTGTCCCTGATCATAACTCCAGTATCTGGGTTACCAGCTCCAACAATTATCTCTCTCAATGATCTGTCGTTCATGTCCATAGTTCTTGGGAACATTACGTTTCTTGGGTCTATCCTGAGCCTGTTTCCATGATAAATATGATTGTTTATCAATGCTGAAAGAAGGTTATGGGCTGCAGAAATGGCAGGGAAATCACCTGTGAAAAGCAGATTTATATTGTCACTGGGTTCCACCTTTGATTTGCCTCCACCCGTGGCCCCTCCTTTAATGCCAAAACAGGGGCCCAGGGATGGTTCCCTTATGGCTATGGCAACCTTCTTTCCGAGTTTACTGAAAGCCTGTCCGAGACCTATGGTAGTTGTTGTCTTTCCTTCTCCTTCTTTTGTGGGGCTCATGGCAGTCACAAGGATCAGCTTCCCTCTTTTCTTACTCTCTGTCCTGTTGAGCACAGTCAGGGAAAGTTTTGCCATATATTTTCCATAGGTGTCATATTCATCTTCACTCAGATCAAGTAAGGAAGCAATTTCTGAAATATTATGCAATATGTTTTTATCCATCTCATCAACCCTCCATGCAATATATGATGTTATTACGTCAACTGCCCATCCCTGACGGAGGGGGCTTGCCGCTGGCCTCTGCCATGCCCGTTGGCATGAATTTTCTGGCATGCTTCCCTGAATCTCTCTCCCTTCTCCAGAAGTGATTTGTCATAGGGGAGTTTCAGTTTAATAGTCCTGAACATTACTTAATAAATTATGATACAATATATTTAGGTTTGCATTCGCTTTCATCCCATTGCCAAGTCAAGGGTCCTTCCCGCTCATATCTGATAAAATAGTTAAAGCTATTTCCTGAGTGTATCGACAATTTTTATGTATTCCTGCTCGGTGATCTCTCCCTTTGCATAGCGTTCCTTTGCAATCTGTTCTGCTATTGTTGGATTTCTGGCATTTCCGATTGATTCTGATTCATGCACCCCATCAATTATGAAATAAATGAACAATAGGAAGAAAATAAGTGAAATGATCCCAATCACAGGCATGATGAAAAACATTGAATACCCGGGATATCCACCCATCACGTACTGTGGGCCATAAGTTCCATGCAGCATGTTTGCACCAAAAATTATTGAAGTCATTATTGCAAGCGCAGATACTATCAGGACAAATATGAGCAATATCCAGATTATATTTTCCAGATTATGTTTCATAAGTATACATATGCTGGAAAAACTCTTTAATATTGCCTGAAACATGTTTCATGAAACTATATTCGACGTTTCCTAATATCCCGGTAATTATTTCCCACTTACATGAGAAATGCCTGGTACATCTCTTTCTTACAGAAATTTGCCAGAATATGCGTGATTGATCCTTAATTTTCTCTTTTTTATTCCTTTTCTTCCTGTTTTTCACTATTTCACTCATTAGAACTTGATTCTCCATCCCATATATCCCAACCCTGAACATTATCGGAAGAAAAAATTGAATATATGTATCTCATTATGCATAAAATGCGGAATTAAGAATTAAATTTTATATAATATGGAATCAATGGAAATGGTACCAGTAAGGCAAGCAAGAAAATTAATGAGAGAAAATCTCCCGATATAATGCTAATCTTTATGGATAAAACCCTGGAGTTTAGAGCTAGTATCAGCATTGAATAAAAAAACACAGGCAAAGCAGCCCACAGTTCTCTAAAGGCAATTTTCATTTTTTTTAAATCCATATCCTTTTTTGCATATGAATAAGATTTATAGCTATATAGTGAAATTAAAAAAGAGATCACCAAAAGAACTGCAAAAAAGGTATATACGATATCACTAACATTGAGGTCCATTATGATGCACCTGCATAATTGCTACCATTGATGTCCATATAACAACACTTATGTTTCTATTCATATATGTACGAATTATGTATTAATTAAGTTATTCTTTTTTAATTTATCTATTCTAAATAACACTTCAGTGGAATGCGCATCGCATTCCGTATCAAATTTCTTAGTGTAAACGATCTTCTTTGGAGTGCCCTTGATGAAGCTCTGTCCAAAGGAACTATTGGGAAAGACAGCATAACTGATAATTGAAAAGAAAAAAGTGAATACTTATGTCACAATGTCTAACATACCATATTCATCCGATATGTTTTTTATTCTTTTCACTGTGCATTCGTGGTGGTCTATCTATAAAGTTTATACCACCAAATTGGCCGTAGGATGTAAACCAAATACACATCAAAAATAGTAATATTTCTACAGGTGATTGAATGTTACCATCCAACGCTTGATAAATAATATAAAATTCGTATAATGTTGGTGGTGTAAACAGAATCGCAAGAGCAATACGATTTTTTTTATTCCATTTTATACGGATTATAAAAAGTCTAAGAAAATTATTTATTTTTCCCATTTTCATTCCTCTCAAACGCTCTGTGTTGATATCGGTACGAATCCAGGAGCCGGGTTGGAATTTAGCAGAGGGTAAGGCACGTCAATTGTTGTGAGCCACATGTTAACCACACTAACTCCCATTCCAAAATATATTCCTTGATAACCGCCCAGAGTATTAGTGAGTTCGAGAATTGCAGCTGTAACTACCATCGCTACTAAGACAACTGAGAAGGCTGATTCAAGTGCATCTGCAGTGACACCTAATGAAGTAGCGATTATGGGTGCAGCTTTAGCTACTAAACCAGTCAGCACTGCCCCAATGCCACCTGAACCGGGAAGAGCGATATATTCTACTAACCTCTGAGTGTTCATATTGTTGAAAGATAATATAAAGGCCCCATTGGGACCTATTTCATCTGTCCAGCACAAGATTTGTCCCGGATTTACGTTTTCTTTATGTATCTTCATGCTATTTGACATTGATGTTGATGCAACGCTTGACTTCAGGTTTAAAATTTCAAGGTTGTTGTTGATATTTGAGATGAATGCTGAAGAAAAGATTAATCCGTCGTAATAAACGGTCTCTTTTATTGCAAGATTAGAATTGGCATTTGTTTTAGATGTATAATAGATTAAATGTATACTAATGTAAGGATCAATATTTTCAGTAATTTTTTTGATCTCTACAAATCTGTTCTCCTTAATAATATTCTTTTCGAGGACAACGCTTGACAGATTAATTTTTTGTTCAAGTTTTACATTCAAATCATTGCTTACAGCAGTGTTTACAAGCTGATTGCTATGAATGGTTGCAGGTTGAATTCCTGTACCTAAGAACAATATCACAATGACGATAGTAATTGCTTCCATTAAAACTCTCTCAAATTTCACAAAAACTTATAATATTTATATACATATAAATATTGCGTGTTACACAATAACATATAGAAAATAATAATATCATTTTCTTCCTAAACTTGGAACACTTTTAGGAATAAGTGAAATGGTTCCAAACACATGCATGGTGAAAACCGTGGAATACTGGAGATATCCCCCCATCATGTACTGTGTACCATAAGTGCAGTGAATTATGTTGGCACCGAAAATTATTGATGTTATTATGGCAAGCACCGATAATATCAGGACAAAGATGACCAATATCCAGATTATATGTTCCTTGTTATATTTCTTGCATAACATATTCCGGAAAAACTCTTTAATCTTGCCTGAAACATGTTTCATGAAACTGTTATTCACCCTGTTTCGATGAGGATGATTTCATTGGTTACTCCCTTCCTCATTTTAGCTACAATTCCTTTATTCTCCAGGGATGTGATTGCCCTTGAAATTGAAGCCTTGGATGCATTGATAGAGGAAGCAATGTTGCTCTGTAACATCGCATCATGATTGTCTTTCAGCAGTTGAATTATCAGTAATTCTGTTTCAGAAAAGAAACTTGTATCAATTTTATGTTCCATTCGATTTTTATCAACATATTCCTTCCTTGGGTGATCAACCACAATTACCTTTCCAGAAAACAAATTCCCTGCGATCACTGGATAATCCTTCAATATTTTCCATGCGGCGATGAAAGAGATAGAGACACTAAAGAATATGGCAACCAGAAACATGAAAAAAAAGGGAAAGTTTACGGTATTTTCAACATAAACTATGGTAACAAATACTGTAGTGGAAATTATGATTATAATAATAGAAAGAAACAGAGAAATTGTGAAGAAAATGAAAGAATTTAATGATGGGTTTACACTGTTTTTTATTTTTCCAGATTTGGATATTCCTGCCATCTCTTCACCAGCAACCGAATTGCTTTAGATTGCAATTGAATATGCAACACATGTTAAATTTGTTTCTGTTTGCATATGTAGTAATGGGAACAATATTGTTAATATACAATACTTTTATTGTACCTATTAATGCATTTTTCAAGTGTGACAGACTCAATGTATGTTTTTCAAACGATATTTTTCTTCGATTCACGCCTTGTATGCGATCGAGTGTAGAATGGGAGAATGATTGCCATGTTTATGCTAAATAAAAAAAGCACCTCCCATGTACTAGATGAATGAATGGTGAAATACTGGAGCATGGAAGTACCTGCGATGGAACCAAGTGGAATAATTATTCCGGAAATAGAGGAATAAACTCCCATGTATAAGCCTCTACTGTTCTCTGGAGCAAGTTTTGACATTATGACGGTTATCATAGGCAATACCATGTTTTCTCCCACGCCCATTATTACAACAATGAGTGCAATCGTGTTAAAATTGTGTAGCTGGTCTATAAGAAAATAGCATATTCCATAGAGCAGCAGGCCAATTGATATGGTGACCACTTCACCTAATCTTTCAGCCAGCTTGTTTATTGGTATTTGGAGTGTTACCACGACTGCTGTGTTGATGGACAGGAACAGGGATATCTGCAGAGGCGTAAATCCATCAACAACCTTAAAAAACAGTGGGAACATTGGTGTAAAAAACATAATTGCGACAAGGGATGAAAGAGATAAGATGATGAAAAATAAAAGAGTATTACTGTTGATTTTTAACCTGATTTCATTATTTTTTTCGGTTTTTACAGTATGGCGTGTTTCTGGAACAAATGAAGATACAATGTAGATCACGCAGAGTATACCGATAACAGGCAGGAGGAAAAATAGAAAGGGGCCTGCTTCAAAAGCAAGTCCAGCTACGATCATACCAACTCCGATTCCTGCGTTGGTGAATACTCTTTGATTGCCGAAAACAGATATGTGTGTACTTCCACTGATGAGATCTGTGAGCATTGCCCGATTGAGTGTTCTTGTCAGAGAAGTTGCGATCCC
>JAKAYJ010000082.1 GCA_021816385.1 Thermoplasmata archaeon | reverse complement strand
GAGATCAGAATTCTATTTCAGCACTGATTATCCGTTAGTGGTAACCGCTGTGAAAAATGGAATAACCATTTCCTATTACCTCGCTCCAAGAATGGAGTGAGGAAAAATAATTTTTTTCTTTATTTTGAATACCCAACATTGAAATAATCGTTTGCCGATATCAAACTATCGGCAGAGCGTGGAACGTTGCCCAAAAGGGGATAATATTATGAGCGAAAAAGAAAGTGTGAGAATCACTTTCAACAGCCCCTATGGGGTTGTTGATCATGGCGATGTGCAAGTTCATACGTCATCACTTCCTCTGGCATCAGAAATATACATAAGTCAGAGGAACGGCAATCAGATATGCAGATGGTGTTTCTACGGTCTGCATTCCCATGCTCCAAGAACAAAAGACACAGAGTATGGGGGGTTTGCAGACGAGATGGACTGCAAAGTGATTCTCACAAAAGAAAATGGAAATACAGCAGGGCAATGCTGCTGTACTTGGTATAGGGAATAATTACTTCCCATTATTTTGAATACCCGTTGAGAAACGGAAGGAGATGAAAAGTTGGAAACTATCGTTTTGGAAAAACCAGATGAATACGATCTTTTGATAAGATCAGTAACAGTGGGATGGTATGGGAATCTAATGGGTGGTCTGTGGTTGAAACAGGTATCAACTGAGGAATATCAGAAGATAAGTGACAATCCATTACAGGACTACATCAAATTCGGAGTTGCTGGTGTGTTGTATGTGGAAATCGAAAGATACCCCATTTACAGGAAAGGGGATTACACTATAACGTCAAGCACTCCTGAGGAGGATATCCTGACAAAATTTGCTGGGGGAATCACCAAAGAATACAAGGAAAAAATCATGGAGACATACGATCTCATGATGGAAGAGCTCTACAACGGTGAGATAGAACCCGAGAGGATACCATCATCCTACTAATTTTGAATACCCTACGGGGAGGAGATATAGAAATGAGATATTTCTACAAATTGATGAAACAGAAAGAGAGCAATGGCAAGGTTGATGAGTTTACAAAAAGACTCTTCATCCTTGAAGTGTTGGATGACAGGTTTGGAGAGAAACTGAACCCTGATGACGATCTGATATCTGAAATAAAGAATCAGATCGGTCAGAACTGGGAGGCTATCCCGATGCCTGTGGCAGCAAGCGATCTGCCAGAAATGGTAGAAGAGGCTTATCTTTCAATAAGGCATTGATTGCCTATTATTTTGCAACCCAAGGAGGGTAAATATGAACGAAACAGTGAATATGAATAAAGAAGAGTACGACAGATGGGTGTATCGGCAATCTTACGCATGGGCATCAGATTGGTTTCAGCATGACATTGATGACTACGAAACTGATCCGAAAAGATACTACGAATCAATGGGTTGGGATCCAGACGAATGGATGAAGAAAGTGAATCCCGATGATGTCGATTTCACAGGGGATGACGTAACGAAACTTGCATCCATCGTTGAGAAGTACTTTAAAAAGTACGCCAACGAGGACAACCTTTACGACATTGCCATGAGCATACAGGATGAGAATGAGGTTGCAGACTTCATAACAAATACTATTGCCAAGGCAATCAATAATGCAAGCCAGTCCTAACTGGCGTAATTTTTTAACCTCAAAAAAGGGGGAGGAAATAAAAATGGATATAATCTACACAGATAAGGACATAAACGACTTGTTCCAAGACCTATGGATCGGTATGAGAAATCAGAATCGAATACCTGACGGACTATCAGTGGATGACTTTATGATGCTTTACACAGCATCAGAACAGAGGGAGATAGTAAGTGCACTGGTGAAGGAGTTTACAGACTTTGAAAACACCAATAAGATTCTTGATAAGGTAATTTACATTGCCAGAGGAAGAAAGGCGGGTGACACATCACCTAAAACATCATATTTCAACAAATGGGCTGATATTATTTACAGGCAGGTATAGGATGACATGGCAGAAAGCAATGAACTTCCCGGGAAGCTGTCAGTAGAAGATATGATGACCCTGTTTGATGGTTTTCAGAGAGAAGGATACGCAATTGCTCTCCTGCATGATGATACTGGTGCAACGGAAAGAATGATAATAAGAATTGCGATGCACAGGAAAAAAGAGAGCAAAAACGGAAGCACTGGCATTCTACTCAAATATCCGAAAGATGGTGTCAAAGGAAGGAACAAAAATAAAAAGGGGGATTCATAGTCCTCTATATTTTGAATACCCGTTAAAAAAACGGAAAAAGGGATAAAAATGGAAAAAATGCGGTTTGAAACCGTGAAAGAGGCTGCCTACGCAGCAAGGGAAATGTTCGAGTTTCATGAGGCAACAAAGAATCGTGAAGCATTCTTCGCATTCACACACGAATCTCTGATTGAGGAATCACAACTTCAAAGTGATCTCAGTGATTTTATGCATGCGAATCATGACGTATTGGATGAAGACTATCTTTATGAGTATGTCGTGGATGCTCTGGATCACATCATTGAGGAGGATAATGTGAATGAAGACATGCTGTACGATCTTGCCTATGAAGATGTGAGTGTATATACCAGCGATCTTACAGAATGGCTGGCTAAGAATTCAAGCCATATCTATTGGGCAGATGAAGCAATAAAAGAATTCAGCCCAGATGATATCAGCAAAATTCTCAGTCTTGCACAGGGGTCGGCAAGGGCAACTATATACAATGGCACTTACAATGTGCTTGAACAGTTTGTAAATAAGGATGATGAATAGTCATCCATTATTTTGCTACCCGCCATGTGTACATGGCAGGAGGAGAAAAAATGCAGACAGAACAGATATTTGGATACTACGGGAACGAATCAAGGCAGTTCCTGAACAACCTGCAAGTAATTGCAGGGAAGAAGCAGCAGTTCGAGTGGGATTGGAGAGTGAATACTCTTGACATAGAAGCTGTCAGGGGCAAATTCAGGGTACAACACCCACATGGTGGCGTGAGGGAACTCACACCAACGGTATGGGCACACGGACAGATAGCAGAGAAGACAGGCATAAGGAAAGAGTATTACGACAAATTGGTTGCTGAAAACACTCATGGAAAGGACACCGATATCTATGCAGAAAATGTAAACTATTGGATGCATAATTATGAGAAGGTAGTCCTTGTGAGGCAGTTCAACGATGAAATGATCGCAATGCTTTCCGATAAGTACAGGGTCATTGACAACTACGATGTTGCAATGGGTGTACTGAAAGCCGTGACTGAGAAGGTGAACAAAACTGGGCATCAGATCAGAATGGCTCATGCCTATATCTCATCAAAGTCCATGTCATACACGGTGTATGATGAGACCGCACTGGTCACCATTCCAGGCAAGCCAGAGGAAAAGTATTGGCTTGGCGTGTCCGTAAGGAATAGCGAAGTCGGATACACTGCCTTCGAGGCTGCACCACTGATCGTCAGGCAGGTATGCACAAACGGAATGATACGGGAAAACCCGTTCAGGAGAAGACATATCGGTGGCAGGGGAGAAGAGGGTGACATCTGGTCTGACCGCACAAAGATTGCGGAATCAGAACTGATACTAAGTCAGGTAACAGACATGGTCAACTACTCCCTTGATGAGGAGAAGGTGCAGGATTACCTCAGCAAACTTGGTGATTTGAATGAGATTCAGATCGATCCAACAGGCGTTGAAGTATCGGCAACAGTGTTCAACATAACTCAGGATGAAGCCAAATCCATAATGGGTGCTCTTGAGAAGAACACCGCTTTTGACTTTGTCCAGAGCATGACTGCCTATGCAAACAATGTGCTGAAGAAAGGAGACAATCCCGAAAGGGCAACCGAGCTTCAGAAAATTGCAGGCAGGGCAGTTGAGGACAGGAAAATCTGGAAACTGCTTGAAAAGGGGAAGTGATTCCCCACATTTTTTCTTTATACAAATTATTTTTAACCTAATAGGTAAGGAGATGAAAAAGAATGGATGAGAAAGACATAATAGAAATTTTGAATCATTCACCCCACAGGGTAAGTGATTTCAACATATACAGCCGTAATATAGATTTCAGCGAACCACAGTTCTGCTTTGTCAATACTACGGACACAAAAATGGAAATATCCAAGGTGGTGCGAATCTTTGTGAGACGCAATTTAGTAAGATTTGTTCAGGAGGGGCATAGCATGGTACAAATGAACAGAGTTGCGATAAAAGAAATAACACTAAGTAGGATACCATAGAAATTTTTGCTACCCAAAGAGGGAAATGAACATGGAAAATAGGAAAGAGGAGAGAAAGAAATTAGAGGATATATTCAACACGCTCCTTGATAAAGTATTCAGAGATGAATTTTATGGGAGAATAAAAAGGGATTCAGAATTTGATACAATATTCTATGTGAGGGACATGGAAGGAGAGGAAGTGGATGGTATGGGTGACATATACGATATGGCAGTTCTTCTTCCGTACTTCACAAAAGATTATGACATCAGTTTTTATGCAGACTGCGATGCCAGTAGAGGCGATATTACAGATGGATTACAGATATCTGGATACTTGGAAATCACTGACGGTGGCAATCTGAAACTGACGGATGTGGAAGCACACTTTTTTGAGGGATTGTTGGATGAATATTATTAACAAAATTTTGATTACCCAAAAAACCAATAACACGATTGACGTAAGAGCAATAGAGACTTCGCAGTCTCGTTACCCAAGAGGGAAAACAATGGATAAAAAGGAATTGAAAGAAAAAATAATGGAACTCATTGAAAACGAGAATTTTCATGAGCATCTGCTTGAAAAAGTCGATGAGATACTCAAATCAGGTTTCGTGGATCCTGAAAGTGAGGAGACTGGAACGTATGGACTGGCTAAGGTGATACTGTACTGTGCCCTTAAGTTTGAGGCAGAAGCGTACAGGCCAATTTCAGATTCATACAGGAAAAAGTATAGAGGTATCATCAAATACTACACTTGATGGGAGAAATCCCATCTATTATTTTGATAACCCTAAGAGGTGATAAAATGGAGAAACAAGAATTTGAGAAACTGTTTAAAAGCACAGTGGAGAAAAGCGATAAAGCATGGCTTCATCTTAATAGCAAAGATGGAAATTTTGTCGTAGTTGATAGGGCAGTGTATTTATCGGAAAATAAATTTTATATTTATTTGAAGGGTGGATTCATTGGATTAATCAATTGCGAAACAGTATTTGCAATCGATTAGACACAACTTTTAATTATTTTGATAACCCTGTAAGGGTGGAGAAAACAACATGGACAAAAAAGAATATATTGGAATAAGAGACTACTTGGAAAACAAAGTTTTCAATGGTCAAGTAATGAATAGAGTAGCATTAGAGGGGGCAGAACTCCTCAGTGTGCATCTACGCCAATGTGACATGACCATATCTGTTGTAAGATATAGTGATGGCACATATTTCACGCCAAGTGATTGGCAGGGTAAGCAACCTGAGAATGCATCTGAAATCGCAGATGTGGACTGGGTTAGGGATGATGGCACAATGGGAATACTCTTTGACGGATTGCCAAGAGACTCTCTATTCATAAAACGATATTAAAAACTAATTATTTTGAATACCCTACGGGGAGGAG
>JAKAYJ010000081.1 GCA_021816385.1 Thermoplasmata archaeon | reverse complement strand
AAAGGGCATATGCTGGTAGGTCGAATAGATTACCAAAACAATATTTATACGTGTTGACATCTCCATCACCGAATAATGAATCACAATCGCAGGATACTTGTAATTGGCTCTTCAGGCTCCGGAAAGTCAACATTTTCAAGGGAATTATCGAGAATAAGAGGAATCCCTTTGTATCATCTGGATAAAATATACTGGAGGAGTGGCTGGAATCCTATCCCGGAGGAAGTTTTCAATGAGGAAATGATGAAAATCCTCCCGAAAGAGGAATGGATACTGGATGGAAATTATTCACAGAGCCTTGCCAACAGGATCCAATTTTCTGAAACTGTTATTTTTCTAGATTTCAAATGGCCTGTATGTGCCTTCAGGGCAATTAGAAGAAATATCAAGAACAGGTGGAATCAAAGAACAGACATTACCGAAGGATGTGAAGAGAAATTCAATCATGATTTTTATGAACTTCTAAAATACATTAGGAATTTTCCAAAAACAGACAGGATAAAAATAATCAAATTACTGGAGGCAAATGCTTATGAAAAAGAGATCATCATCTTCAGTAATTCAACATCAGTGAGGCAATATCTGCAGAGAATTGCCAACGAAGAAGCAGAGTCGAAAATAGAGAATGTCTTCTGAACACTCACTCCACCGATATATGATCAAATCCGGTATAAGGTATAAGGGCTTTTGGGATTTCAATTCTGTTTTCAGTTGAAAAATTCTCCATTATAGCTACCATAACTCTAGTAGTGGCAATTGCTGTTCCATTAAGAGTGTGAACAAACTGATTGCCTTCAGGGGTCCTGTATTTTATGTTGAGAGACCTTGCCTGATAATCAGTGTCATTTGAAATCGAAGCCAGTTCCCTAAATTTACCCTGATGTGGAAACCATCCTTCTATATCATACTTCTTGGCTGCCAGGCTTCCCAGTTCACCCGAACAGACGTTTATCACCCTGAACGGGATTTCTAGGCTGTTCAGTAGATCTTCAGTATTCATCAGCAGTTCTTCGAGGTAGTCCCAGGAATCCTCTGGTTTGCAGAATATGAATTGTTCAACTTTCTTGAAATAATGAACCCTGAATATGCCCTTGGTATCCTTGCCATGTGCTCCAGCCTCCTTCCTGAAACAGGGAGAAAACCCGGACACTTTCAAAGGAAGTTCATTTTGATCAAGAATTTCGTTCATGAGCATGGCAGCTATTGGATGTTCAGATGTAGAAATAAGATACAGATCTTCTCCTTCTATTTTATAAACAGCCTCATTGAATGTGCCCTCATCTGTAGCTTTCCATATGGAATTACCGTTGATCATTGGTGGAGGTTCCACTATTGAAAATCCACGTTGACCAATGAAATCTATGGCATAGTTAACCAGTGCCAGTTCAAGTTTCACCAGCTGGTTTCTGGAAATGTAAAATCTTGCTCCAGAAATCTTACCTGCCCTTTCCAGATCTACAAGATTCATTCGCTCAGATAGATCGATATGGCTGTATGTGTTGTCTACGATCTGATATTTTCCTGAATTTTCTGTAAATTTGTTGAATTCTTCCAGGCTGTCATTCCTAACCCTTGCCTTCCCGGAAAATTTTATGAATTTACTGTTTTCATCACCAAAACATATGGGTACAGATTCATCAAGTAAATTGGGAATCCTGGATACTGTTATTTCTCTTTCCTTTTCTATCTCAGACTGCTCGCTTTCGAGTAGCTTTAGTTCCTCATTTAATTTTCTTACGTCATCTTTTATGCCTTCTGTTTCTTCACCGCTCTTTACTCTTCTGGACACGTCCATGCTCAGGGCATTTCTCTGCTTCCTCAGTTCATTAATTTTTTTAACGTTATCTCTCCACTTTTCATCCAGGGTGAAAAATTTTTCTATAAGTCCCTGATCACCTCCTCTTCCCTTTATAGATTTCATGTATTGTTCTGGGTTTTCTCTTAGCCTTTTTATATCAATCATAAAACAAGGAAATATAAAGGCTATATTAATATTGCATCAAATTTACAATTCCTTCATACCAAAATCCATGTATCGTATGCTAAATATGTAATAACCTAAGATTCCCCGAAGATCTTGTGACGTGGAGTCGATTCAAGTATGGACTTTCCATAATCCACAGTATTTTCATAATCTATGGTCCTGAGGAAGTTTTCAAAAGATTTCTTATCCTTCCAAACCGTATATATCATGTATTCCTCAGGGGACTTAACCTCTCTATAGAGTTTTCCCTCCAGAAATCCATTATCCCCATTTTCCAGCATTTTCACGACTCCATTGAATTTTTGTTCAAAATCTGCCTCATGACCTTTCTTGACTTTATAATAGAGGCCAACATTTATCATAATTCACTATTTTGTTGCATTATATATAAATTTTTTATTTTTAGAAATTATAAAAAAGAATCGAGTTAATACCAATATTCCTGGATTTCACTCTATGTATCCGCAATCTTCTCTATCACACCTGAAAAATTTGATTTCCCCATTCTCATTGTAAACAGGCTCAAGTTTACCGCTATTGCATTTCGGACATATATATGTGTATTCGTTGGTCTTATGCGAAAACAGAACCTGATATATCGATTCAGAGGAGAGATATCTTGCAAGGTCTGTAATTGTTACCATCCCAATTATATTCTCATTTTTGTCGTAAACAGCACATCTTGTAAGTGCATTTTTCGAGAGAAAAGCTGCAACATCTTTAACATCATAATCCGAGGGCACCTTTGGAATGTGATGACGCATAATATATTTCACTTTCAGGGAATCAGGTTTTACATTTCTCTGTATGAAGCGTCTCAGCATGCTTCTCTCGCTGATCATACCAACATATTTGCCATCAGCATCAACTGCCATCAAGCCATAAACATGATTTTTATTCATAAATGCAGCTGCATCAAAAACTGTCGCATCCTCGCTAATGGTATAAATATTCTTATCAACAATTTTTCCAACTTTCATAATATAATAAATGTTGCATCTGATAAAAATATTACTGATATGTTAAATTTAGAATGTTTATCAATTCTTTATAATTTACTGAGAGTGATAGGATCTTCTTCCTCCTGTCTCTGTGACCAGGAATTTATCTCCCTGCTCCTGTTGCTGTAAGGGCTATCATCATACTGGGTATATCCCCTCCCAAGGGGTCTAAGTTCTTCTCTCTCCTCAGGTCTCATATCATAATTTCTTCCGGATGGAATCCTGAATCTTCCCTGTTCCTTTGCAGTCGTACTCATCGTCCCTCCAAGGAATGAAGTTGAATTGAAAATTATAAGACTGCTTGGAAGTATTAGACCCATGGACATCAGCACGCCATTAAACGTTTCAGTGTAAACTATGAGATTTGAATATGATGCCAGTGGTGCCTTTGAAAATGCATATATCCCGTCCTTCAGATAGTATCCTGCAAAACTTACTGCCTGCAATCCAGTAGAGATCATATAAAGTGACACGAAAATAATGACTGCCGACATGATCAGCGAGACTTCCATGGCGTTCTTTGCACTTCCAGACTTCCTGCCAGCCACGTAACCTGATAGGAGTGGACCACCTATGGGTATCCACCAGAGTAGAGCTATGGCTACTATGGAAGTTAAAAATCCATTCCTGATCTCGTTTGCCTCTTTTTTACCGCCCAGATCTATCTCTGCCCTGCTGCCGCGCATCTTGTTTGGCTTACCTATGGCTGACACTCGTCGCATACATAACTGACATCATGAAAGTATATTAATTTTATGCTTATAAAAAAATAATCATCTCTCCATCTGTTTCAGGCCTTTGATTGATTGAACAAATCTTTCACCAGATGTTATATAACCTGCGATAAAAAACCAGATCAGCAGTATGTTGATCGGGGTAAAGTCAATGTAAAAAATATAGCTGAATGGGAAAATTATCTCAATAATTATAATAACAAGCATCAATACCAGCCTGTCTGCCCTGCCAAGCACTCCCCCATAATTCCTCTTAAGACCAAGGGCCTGGGCCTGTGTTCCAAGATAACTGGTCATGAACACACCTCCAAGGGCCAAAATTCCTATGTATATATTACCGTATAATGAGAAGGCAAAACCAGTTATTAGTGCTATATCTGAATATCTGTCAAAAGTATGATCAAGCATATCCCCTGCCTTTGAGCTAATATTCTTCTTTCTCGCAACAAACCCATCAAGCGCATCAAGTGTTGATGAAAGAAGTATGAGGACAAAAGCGAGTATGAGGAAGTAGGAAGAAATCATCCTTCCGCTGATTGCTATAAAGACACCGGCCAGAACAGCGAATACGAAAGAAACCTCAGTCAGGGTATTTGGGTTGAATCGCATGAAAGGCTTACTTAGTTTTTCCAGGAGAGGATTAACATTTCCTCTCATTGAATCAAGTGCCATTGTGCTTCATCTCCATTTTCCTGATAAAGTTAACTGCATCACGCAGATTCTTCTCTTCTCTATCATCATCCGTGTTCAATCTCAGAATCCTGTTGAATGGATAGTTCTCCATGCATTCGTATCCTATGCAGTCACTCATCAGGCAGTCCATGTTTTCCGCAATCTTTTTTTCATCATAACCTCTTTCCTTCAATCTTTTTTCCAGGACATCTGGTGAGCATTCCATCAGTATTACTGCAAAGCTGGGCAGCAGGTGAGAATAATGGGAGTCGAGTATCTTTCCCATGTCAGAACTTATCTTGGGTATGAGGCAATCAAGATCAACCTGGTCATTTTGAGTGCAACCAGCTGTAATGGAAAATCTGTTCAGGTCAATGGTTTCATAGCCACGTTCCGCCAGAAACTTGCACAGGGTGCTCTTTCCAGTTCCTGGAACTCCCGTTACTGAAATATTAAACTTCAT
This sequence comes from Thermoplasmata archaeon, assembly GCA_021816385.1. The sequence goes on along the minus strand of JAKAYJ010000081.1, from coordinate 767 downwards.
ATTCGTTGCTCCTGAAAGAAGCACCCTCCAGTTTCCATGGCATGGAAAGATGTCTCCTTGCATATGCCGGCGGCTCTAGCTTCAATGCTTTTCTCTTGTCATCGTTCTTCACGTATTCCGGTTCCATTGTATTGCTACATTTAGTGCATCTGTATTTCAGTGATCCAATATTCACGGTTCTTGAACCACACTTACTGCATAAAGGCGCCCTCCGTTCGTATATCGTGGCTGGATGAATCAGCTCCAGCTTTTCAATCTTAATTGTTCCTCTTGAATAGGACCCAAACAGTTTCACCTGATCTCCAATCTCCAGTTTATCCAGTTCATCCCTGAAACCCTTAGAAGGCTCAAAGGCAGCAGCTCTTATGTTAATATCTCCAGCTTTGACTCCGAAGAACAGGTGCCCTCCCTCCTTCCTGAAAGGCAATTCATTTATAAATCCAGTAATCTCATAGGAAGCTAATTCTCTAGGTTCCATGCCGTAATCTAGCTTTATAATATGGTCATCTGTTCCCTGATTGGTAGCGAATATCATGTAATTTCTCTCAAAGTCTGGAAATCTCGAATTGATCTCTTCCTGTATCTGAATCAGGTCATCAAATGCAAGCCCTCTTATACCATATATTACAGGAGTTCTGTCCTTTGGAAAAAGGCATATCTTTCCATCTTCCAGTTCCATATTGTTGAATGTACTTTCATAGGATTCAGCAATCTTTCCAATTATTGTTTTCACGTCATCATCTACATATTCAGCTTTTGGGTATTTA
>JAKAYJ010000080.1 GCA_021816385.1 Thermoplasmata archaeon | reverse complement strand
AGGAATCAATAGCTGATTAGAAAAACTGGAATGTTTATAAAAGAGAAATAAGGTTATTTTAAGGAATGATTAACCCATTCATGGTTGAAGAAGAAATATATGATGAATTAAGGAACAATGTCAGGGAATTTGTTCAGCGTGAAGTTGAACCCATAGCAAAAAAGATGGACCTGGAGGATTATTTTCCAGAAAAGGTCTTCAGGAATATGGGAAAAATGGGTTATCTGGGCATTACCGTAGGTGAGGAGTTTGGAGGTGCAAACCTGGGATATCTTGGACAGGCAATTATAGAGGAAGAAGTAGGTTATTCATCTCCTTCACTGGCTTTGAGCTATGGAGCTCACAGTAATCTCACACTTGATAATCTGTACCGGAATGGGAATGATGAACAGAAAGAATCTTATGTGCCAAAACTGGTATCAGGCGATTGGATCGGTTCACTTGGCCTGACTGAACCAGAATCTGGCTCTGATGCATTGAACATGAAAACAAGCGCTCAAAGAGAAGGAGACAGTTATATAATTAATGGCTCCAAAACATACATAACAAATGCACCTTACGCAGATCTGTTCCTAACCTACTGCAGGACAGGAAAGGAACATTCCGCCTTCATTATTCTTGCAACAGATGATGGTTTCTCAAAAGGAAAAAAGTTTGATAAGATGGGAATGCGGGGATCACCAACCGGTGAAATATATTTCCAGGATCTGAAAGTCTCTGAAAAGAGACTCATTGGAAAGGAAAATCATGGTAAACACATAATACTTGGCGGGTTAAATTCAGAGAGGGCTATCCTGTCATTCATATTCGTAGGACTTGCGAGGAGATCGCTGGAGGAGGCTATAAAATACTCAGTGGAAAGGAAACAATTTGGCGAATCACTGTATAAATTCGAAATGATACAGGACAAGCTGGCAACAATGTATACCAGATACAGGGCTGCAAAATTACTGGCTTATGAAACCCTGGAGCATCTTGATAAGAACAGGATGGATGTGAAGAATGCCGCAGCTTCAATTCTTTATTCTGCACAGGTTTCCGAGTATATATCACGGGAGTGTATCCAGATTTTCGGGGGAGCAGGATATATGCACGATACTGGTATCGACAGACTAAACAGGGATGCAATACTGGGGCAGATAGGAGCAGGAACTACAGAAATAAGAAAAAAGCTCATATCGGGGGCACTGATAAAGGATTTCCGGGAAGGAAGGAAAATTGATTGAATTATGTTATGTATAAAATGTGGAACTCGAGAAGCCATATACAAGGGGCTCTGTGAAGACTGTATATGGGAAACACTTGTGATTGAAAAACCAGGTTCAATAACGTTCACGAGCTGTCCAAAATGTGGTGCTGTGAAGGTGGGTAACTACTGGGCTCATCACGATGCACAGGAAAGATGGGCAAAGAAGGTGTACGAACTTTTCAGCGTAAATGAACCATTTAAGATTGAATCGTTCGGCCCTATAGAACTGAACAAGATCGAGGATACAGCCTACATCAGGATAAGAATTAAAAGAGATGATGCTGAAGAGAAGGAGTTTCTACTTGAAATTCCATACAGGAAAGAGTCAATCAGCTGTCCAACGTGTAATAAGGTAACCGGATCATATTATGAATCCAAGGTTCAACTCAGGGGATTCTCAGAGAAAATGAGTCCGGAGATAGATACAATTCACCAGGAACTTCTCAGGATGGTGGAGAGCAACCAGAAGAAAGATCCTGAATCATTCGTCTCAAAGTCAGTTCAGTTGAAGGAAGGTATAGATATATATCTTGGCAAGAAGAAGGATGGGGACACCTTTGCCAGGGAAATACAGTCCAAAACAATATGCAACGTTGTGGTCTCAAGTTCACTGGCTGGAATCAAGGATGGCAAACAGTTTTTCAGGTTCACTTACATGATCAGGATACTGGATATCGAACCCGGTTCCCTGATATTTTTTGATAACATAAAATATATTTACCAGGGAAAGAGGCCGGGGGGCATATATGTGACAGATCTGAAAAATGGAAAGACAACTCTTATCAACAAGAGGCTCATAGATTTTGATAAACTAAAGGAAACTGGAGAAAAAGCGTCACGGGAAAGGTTCATTGTATTGCATAGGACAGAAAATGAAACGAACCTGATGAATGAGAGGACGTATATTCAGATAACCCTGAAGAGGGTTATAAAGGAAGATCAGGTAGAACTGTTCTTCTACGAAGACAACTATTATGAAATTTTAGGTGATATTTGATGTTTGTAAGAGCGGAATGGGAAAATCTGAAGGAAGTGATAGTACACAGGCCAGGAACAGAAATAGATTATGCAATGATCTCACCGAGGGCCTTTCTCTTTGAAAGACCATTCAACAAGACAAAAGCGTTAAGGGAACATGAGAAACTGGAAGAAATAATGAAGGAGAATGGGGCGAAGGTAACCCAGCTTAGAGAAATTGTTGTGAACAGGTGCAACACAGACAGTAACTTCAGAAAAGCAATGGAAGAAAAGCTAGCAGCCGAAGTTCAGTTTTATGGTGATATTTCCGAGGTTGAAAAGTTGAAGAAGGATTTTCAGAGAAATCTTCCATTCATGGATGCAGATACCCTTTTCAATATATCCATACTGGTACCTTCAATCGATATAACTGTTGATCGGGACAATCATATGTCGTATCCAAAGATATTCTCTAACGTACCTCTGACCAACCTGTATTTCATGAGGGATCAGCAGGCAGTAAGTTCTAAAGGGGTCATACTCGGGAGAATGAAACTGCCCCAGAGAAAGATGGAACCAGAAATTACCGGATTTATAATGGAGAAGATACTTGGAAAGGATCATCTGAAAAGAGTTGTGGAAAATTCGTATTTCGAAGGCGGAGATTACATACCGTGTGGTGATTTTGGTTTAATAGGTACGGGACCGCGTACTGATCTTGCAGGAGCCATATCAGCAATGAATTCTGGCATGATGGCACATGACGAGGTACTTGTTGTGGAAAACCCACGATATCCGTTCATGGTCAACGATCTCCTCAATAACATGCATCTTGACACATATTTCAATATTGCAGGAAATGGGACTGCCATAGGCTCCATGGATCTGGTGAAAGCAGCAAGGGGAAAGTTATATCAGAAGAATGGTGAGGGTTATTCATATGCAGAGGATATAACACTGTACGATTACCTGAAGAATAAAGGATATAACATAATGGATATCTCTCCCATTGAACAGCTATGTTATTCATCCAATTTCCTGACTGTAAAGGACAACAGGATCATATGCATAGACTCATTCTCTGTTCTTAAAAAACTTGAAAGCAACGGTGTCATAACAAAAAAAGTAAAGGAAGAAGCAGGAGCAAAAGAATCAGAACTTAAAAGCGGGACAATGTTCCCATCCACTTCAAAGATGCGGGATTTCGGACTTGACTTCGTAAAGATCAATCTCGAAGAAATAACGGGTGGATATGGTGGTGCCCACTGCATGACATTTACACTTCAGAGGAATTGATCTGCAAGTTAACTCCCATGGCTAACTTTTACAAATTCAAAACATTCTGGAAGAACTTTAATTTTAGGTTGTAATAAATATAAACAAATACGTCATAAAGATTGAAATTTCCATAGTCAATTCATATAGCAAAGGTTAATTAAAAACAAATAAATACTGAGCGTATGTCTACAAAAACCATGATATATATTCTTGTAGGACTTGCTGCATTGCTTCCTGCCGTATGGGGATTTTTCCTCGCTCTCGCTCCAATCTGAGGGTGTGATTTATGGCTGAAGACAAATTCTACAATCAGGTCTATTCAATCAAGGAACAGATCAATTTCAAAGAAAAATTTTCCATAGATATAGGAGATGTTCATGCTATTGTAATTTCAGGTATGGGTGGCTCAGGAGTATCCGGGAGAATATTTTCCGAGGCATTCCAGGAACTTCCCGTAATAGTGGTGGATTCATACAAACTTCCAAAATATGTAGACAGAAACTACTGTTTCATTGCAGTAAGTTATTCTGGTAATACAGAAGAAACACTCAGTACAGTAAGGGAAGCAAAGTCACGGGGAATCACCGTAAATGCCATAACTTCTGGTGGCGAACTTTCCACGATTTGTGACAATCTCATAAAAATACCCTCAGGATTGCAGCCAAGGGAAGCAATAGGGTACCTCTTAATGCCACTTTTAAACACTTTTATCGGGATTAAAGGGGAAGAGAGAAAGAGGATCATTTCAATTCTTGAAAACCTGGAAAAGGAGAGGAGTCCTATCTGGCAACTTGCTCAGAAGATAGTGGATTCAAGGAAGATTCCATACATCCTTTCATGGGAACCTTTCAGCAGTCTCAGTTACAGGTTCAAGACACAATTTAATGAGAACTCAAAGCTTTTCGCCCTGAATCATAACCTGTCTGAACAGAATCATAATGAACTCGTTCCGCAGCTTGTAAACAGTGGAATGGCTGAAAAATTTATCTTCCTTGCTATTGAAGGTGATTCCAGTTCAAGATGCAAGGTGCGGCTTGATATAATGGAAAGTAAATTCTCATCTGAAATCATAAAGATAAAGCCAAAAGGTGAGACTTACCTGGAGAAGCTGTTCTATATCCTGCATTATATTGACATCCTGACAGTGGAAGTAAGTTTGAGATTATCCTTTGATCCAGAGGATGTGAAGGTACTGGAAAACCTCAAGGCTGAACTTTCCAGAATTAAATAATATCAAGATTCCCAGTTGGAAGGACCCTCATGATTTCCTCAGTATCTGTTTCTAGTTTTTTTGCGATTTCCTGGGCTGCCTTATCCCTTTTTCGGCTTCCCGGCATGATGGTGACACAATCCGAATCATTTTCCCGGAATGGATAGATCATTGCAATCCTGGCTTCCCTGTAGTCAATCATCCTTACGCTGAGTTTAAGTGGGAGGTTAAAGAGATAGTTCCTCTTTCCCCTGACAATCCATGAACCTTTTCTAACGTACTGTCCTGATTCTGGCGTCTTGCTCACCTGCAATGGGCTGACCCAGTAGGCTGACCCTGACGTCAGACCATTCTGCCACGCCCTCGAAAATGAAACAGCGAATATGGCTGCTTCCCGGATTTCGTCCTCTGTTATTTCTGCATTATCCTCATTCCTGATTACCGTACTGGGTGCGCCGTACATATCCGCGTGAATATAGAGGTCTTTCTCACCCATATGCTTCTTCACCACCTTCTCGTTTGTATCAGTATTCTTCCCGGAGATGACAAGATGATTGGCAGGGGTGAAAAACCAGTGGTATGTCTCAAACCAGAATCTGGGCCTTTCCTTCTTCTTCCTGACCTGTTGCTCCTGTATTCCCTTTATGGAATTCTCCATTGCAACCTTTGCACCCTCTATTCTTTCAAGGTAATCTTTTGACGTATCAAAATAATAGGTCATGTTCTCTCCAACACTCTTGTCGTAGAATAATTTGAATGTCCTGTCTTCAAAGATTATTTCCGCGCTCTTTTCTGCCTTATTCTTTGACTTCACCTCTATGACAAAACCATCAAAGGACAGCTTCTCCTGATCAGAATTCTTAAGGTGTTCAAGAACCTTCTTCATAGTCTGAAAGTGAGAGGAGATCATGACACCTGACTCCCTGCTCTCTTCAGAGGCTTTCTTGTATTCCTCGATGGTTTTTTCCTGATTCTCCACAATTCTCTTTATTCTCAAATTCTCTGGAGTGTCA
>JAKAYJ010000079.1 GCA_021816385.1 Thermoplasmata archaeon | reverse complement strand
GTAAGGGTTTGTTTATCACATCATCGGCATCTCCCAGTTCAACCGCAATTCCCAGATACATAACCATTATTCTATCTGATAGATAGTAAGTTGATGCAATATCATGGGAAATGTATAAGACCGAGAGCTTGTCATCCATTCTGATACTTTTAAGCATGTTCATGAAGCCTGCCCTCGATGAAACATCAAGCATGGAAGTAGGTTCATCTGCCACAATGAATTTAGTCCTCAACACCAAGGCTCTGGCAGTTGCAACCCTCTGTCGTTCTCCTCCAGAAAGTTCGTGTGGGTACCTGTAAAAGTAATTCTCAGGTGGTTTTATGTTTGCCTTGACCATGGCTTCACCTACTAGTTCTGTTATCTCAGAAGGGCTTAGCCTCCTTACACGTTTATGCTTATTTTCCATATCCTCTGTAGGCAAGCCACCAACCGCCGGTTTACGGCGAAAAGCCCTTACATGTTTACGCTTATTCGCTCTATCCTCTGCCGAGGTTATACTGCCATCATCCATATTTTTGGTAAGCTTATGAGCAATAATTGGTTCCGCAACAATATCGTATATGGTCATTTTTGGGTTGAGTGAATCATAGGGATCCTGAAATATCATCTGGATATTCCTTCTGAATTCCATATAGCTTCCCCTGGTTTCACGCTTAGAGTCACTTATCTTTGCAACATCTATCTCTTTGCCATTAATATCATATATTATGCTACCGGAGGTTGGTTCGTATAATTTAAGGAGCGTTCTTCCAAATGTTGTCTTTCCGGAACCCGATTCACCAACCACACCAAGAATTTCTCCTCTTTTAATGTTCATATTAATATGATCCACAGCCCTAACAAATTTGGCTTCTCTTGAAAAAAGTGATCCGGCTATGGAGGATTTAAGATCGAAATACTTGGTAAGATCCTTTGTCTCTATTATATTCTCCCCATGAATTTCTGCCTTCCTCAAATCTTTATTTTCGGCTTCCTTATCTTTAACTATTTCGTCAGTGAAAAAGCACGCTGAGAAATGGCCATTTCCCACCGGTATAAGTTCCGGTTCACTTTCTGTGCATCTTCCCTTGGCAAGATAACATCTTGGGGCAAATTTGCAGCCTTTAGGGGAGTTAATTGGGTCCGGTAAAGATCCAGGAATGCCTTCAACATATTTCTTGGCGTTCCTTATACTTGGATAGCTGCTTAGTAATTTCACTGTGTATGGGTTTTTTGAATTTGTATAAATATCCCTTGACTTTCCATATTCCATCACTTTCCCTGAATACAGTATAACCATATTATCTGCGAGCTGAGATATAACACCTATATCGTGGGATATTATGATCATTGTTTTGATTATATTCTGTTGCTTCAGCATCTTTAACTGACTTATAATCTCGGCTTGCGTTATTACATCCAGGCCTGTTGTTGGTTCGTCAGCTATTACAACGCTCGGTTCCAGAGCCAGTGCCATTGCTATTACGGCCCTTTGTTTCATTCCACCGGATAATTCGTGAGGATATCGTTCCAAAACTGTGGGATTCAATCCAGCATATTTCAGAGTTTCCAGAATCTTTCCATGAATTTCTTCATCGGATAATGTTGTATGAATCTTATAAACCTCTTTTATCTGCTTTCCTATGGTGTAAACGGGGTTGAAAGAGTTCATAGCTCCCTGAAAAACCATGGAAATATCTTTCCATCTTATGTTCCTGAGTTTATCATCAAGTATTTTCTTTCCCTTTTTACCAGAATACCTTTTCATGGTCTCTTCTGATATGTATTCCTCGCCCATGAAATATATACTGCCAGATACAGAGGCATTATCCGCAAGAAGAGACATTATGGACATGGCAATGGTGCTTTTTCCGGACCCAGACTCACCAAGTATCCCCAGTATCTCACCCTCATATAACTCAATGTTAACATTCTGAAGGGCATGCACTGTTCCCTGATAGGTCTTAAATGATACTGATAGGTTGTCGATATTCAGTACTTTCTTGGCATATGATTCCGTAATCAACCACAACACTCTCCGTTAAAATATTGGATTATAATTAAAAACAATAATTTCATTTTCTCCCTCCAAGCCTTGGGTTAACAACTTCATCCATTCCTCTCGCTATGAATATAAAAGCGAAGATGAAAAGAGTCAGTGCAATTATTGGAGGTAAAAACCACCACGGGGCAAGTGCAAGAGCAAAGAAATCGTTATAGTATCCAGACAGCATCCCTCCCCAGGTGGGAACTGTTAAAGGCGCAATACCCAATATCTGAAGTGTTGATACGGCAGCTACCGCTCCACCGATATTTATGGCTGTCAAATAGATCAATATTGGTGTAACGTTTGGAATCATGTGTTTTCTGAGAATCTGAAAAGTACTTGCTCCGGAAACCTTGGCTGCATCAACAAAAGTTCGGGTTTTCAGACTCCTGACCATACCTATGAGCGTAAAGGATGCAAAAGGCCAACTTAAGGCTACTAGAACGGCTATTAGTCCATAAAGTGAGGGACCCACTATGGAAGCAACAACTATGAGCAGGGGGAGCCCAGGGATGAGGAATATAGCAAGGGCAAATGTCTCAACGCCAGAACTTATAAAGCCAGCATAATAGCCTATTACCATCCCTACAAGTAACGATATTAAAAGAATTCCTATTCCAACTACAAATCCTATAAAGAGATCAGTGCTGAAACTCCCTATAAACTGGGACCACACATCCCCCCCATGTATTGTTGTGCCAAGAGGTAATATTTGACCAGATAGGGTGTGGAAAGTCGGAGGTATAGGATTCAGATCTTTGGGGGACGTTGAATACGTATGGAAAACATCCCCTGATATAAAGGCTATTGATTCTCTCGCAGTATTTGGGTTGAGGAATATAACGGGTGCCGTTGATTTCGCATTGAGGGCAATAGCCCAAAGAATGTTATGAGTTGTAGCTGGCTCCAGATATACATAGTCCCCTTTGAGGTTGTAAAATATAAAATTTGAACTGAACTGTGTAATTCCCGTTACAGGGAAAGTAAGTTTAAAGCTGAAATACAGGGAGTTTGGACTCGAGAGTATTGATACATTTTCGTTGGTGTTTACCACCGCGAACAGGGATGGGAAACCGGTGCCTCCCGAAGAACTAGAAATTGCAGATATGTTTGATCCAGAGTCATATACCTGATATCTGGTTCCATTGTTAAGATATATTCCATATACATAACCTCCAACTACTGAAAAAGCTGAATTATAGCTGTTTGTTGCAAATTGGTATGCGCTAGGGATATACACGTCAGACACAGGTCCAGGCATTGATACATTCAGGACTAATGTTCCAGCGTCATTATACCCAAGAAGATGAGTTCCCTGAACTATAAGCGCCATCTGAGAACTCTGTGAAGATTGAGCAAAAAGAGAGCCATAAAACTTTAATGTGCTTGGTTTAACACTGTATGGCAATTTAACACTGAATACATGGGAGCTGCTTGAAAACCCACCCAGATAGTATGAATTCAGGTAGATACTCCCGTTGGAAGATTGGTTGACGTCCAGTATATACGCAGGTTGGTATGCTCTGTCGTTAAATTCCGGGATTCCACTCAAACCTGTATGATATGTATACGCACTAGATATCGGTGGCAGGAGAACATTGTTTACAGGTACAGTTGAAAAACTTACGGAAGGATTCCCGGTTCCATAAGTTATCCCTGACCAGCTTACTTTTCCAAGAATGACGTCAGTTTTGTTAGCTGTAAGGAGGTAAGTACTGGGGGCAAGTATCCCCGACGGGAAGAATGAACGGTAACTTGCAACTGTGAAACTTTCAAGTGGCATCAGATTAGATGAATTAAGGAAAACATGTGTTGTTCCAGTTGTTGAGGATATCCCATAAATATGGTCACTGGAATCTGTGTATATGAGATTCGATCCGGTAGCGGAAGAAGAGGTGGCCGTAGGAGATCCTATCACGTTGATCGAAACTGGAAGATGGGTTGCTAACAGCGGCCCTGCTACAGAAAAATCTTCTTCAGGAACTATATATGTGGTTGGATTGTTATGCATAATAATGATCGGTGATATTAGGGTGACTACAACAAAAAACATTACAAGGTAAAACCCTGCTTTTCCGTATTTTGATCTGTAAAAAATATCCCAGCTTTTTCTCGTATTGTGAAGGAGAAATTTAATTCTTTCCTTTCTGAAATTCTTATTCTCATCTTTTATATTCGCTTTATCAGAAATCGCCATTTTCACACCTTTATCCTTGGATCTATCCATGAGTGGATGAAGTCGATTATGGAATATGTAAGAATAACCACCAATGATATTACAAATAAGGCCCCCTCTGACAGAGGGTAATCCTGGGACAATGTAGCTGCATAAAGGGTACTACCCATTCCTGGTACAGAGAATATTACCTCAACGATGACTGCACCACTCATCAGAAAAGCAAATTCAAGGGCCATTCTTGTCGATACTGGAACCATTGCGTTTCTTGCCGCATGATGAAGCATTATGTTTCTTTCACTAACTCCCTTTGCCTTCGCAGTTGTTATGAAATCTTCCCCAAGGACCGATACCATTGCAGCTCTCATTGTTAAAAGATGGCCCATGGCTTCAATTGCAAGTAGAGTGACAACAGGCATAGCCATGTCATATGCCACTGTCTCCAAGCTGCCTAAAGTAGGGTGAGACAGGTAGCTGAGAGGAAACACTGCTCTTAATGGAAATATGTGGTAATAACCGGCCATGTACACAAAAATTACTATGGCAATAACAAAAAATGGAACCGAATTCATTAGTGTTGCTCCTGTAATAATGGCACCCTCTGATTTCCTTCCCCTGAGGAATGAGACATATATGCCAAGGGGTATTCCAATTATGAAAGAAATAACAGCGGCGGTTCCAAACAGAATGAGAGTGTAAGGGAGTGCCTGGCTTATGATGAAAAGTACTGATTCTCCATTTTCATAATCATTTCCGAATCTGAAAGTGAACATGTCCTTAAGATAAGTAAGAAACCCAGCAAAATTGAATTTACCACCGTAAAGCCCCAGTTCCTTCTCAATCCTTATCTTCTCAGCCACGCTAGGGTGCTTCAAACCATGGAGAAACAGATCAACCGGGCTTCCTGGCATTAATCGAAAGACAATATAAAGGATTATAACAATAAATACAACCAAAATAGCATCCTGGATGACTTTTCTTGCGATCAGGTAAGGATTCATTTCAGGTGAATCCTAAAGCCAGTATATAACCATTGTCTTGAAAATTGCCATTTTCGTCGTAATGGATGTCAATAGTTGTCAAACTCATACAGATTTTTCGTGAAGGCAATGAAATTATAATAAATTGCATATAAAACAGGGATAGGATTTTATGTGGGAGACTTATGACTATAAAATCTTCTTTACCATAGCAATATTACGAAGCCTGAATCTGCACCCGGGCAAAACTTCAACTGTGACTCAGATAATGTGGATATTGTCACTCAAAACTAATGAATAACCAATCTAATCCTTAATCACCAATTATCATTCTATTCATTTAGATGTACTTTAGAGGGGCACTTAAGCATCACAGTGGTTGCCATGAGCAGGTAAAATCGTAATGGGTTGAAACATTTGAAATACATGCTAGCCATGACATTCTACTATGGGGCAATTCAAGCTAAATCCTGATATTTTTAATGATAGGTTGGTCTTCGTTTCAAACAATGACGTATGGGAAGTCCCAATAGAAGGTGGAAAAGCACA
>JAKAYJ010000078.1 GCA_021816385.1 Thermoplasmata archaeon | reverse complement strand
GCAAGACCCTCAGGCACGGAACCAATCATAAGGATATTTGTGCAGGGAAAGAATGAGAACGATTCTCATGAACTAATGAAGGAAGTTGAAGCAGTTCTTCAGTGAACTGCTTTCTCCTGTTTCATTTCCTTCACTGTTTTCCTGAATCTCAAAATGGCAGTCGCGTGGCCCCCAATGATGAACCATATGAGCATCACATTGATGCTTGTTATGGCAATGTAGAAATTCAACGTGAAAGGATATATGAATTCCACAATGATTGCAATATTCATGAGAATGAGCCTGTCTGCCCTTCCCAGTATGCCACCATAATTTCTTTTCAGGCCCACTGCCTGTGCCTGTGTTCCCATGTAACTGGACATGAATACACCACCAACTGCAAGGAGGCCAAGAAAGATGTTTCCCTGTAGTGACAGTGCAAATCCAGTGATCAGTGCAAAATCAGAATACCTGTCGAACGTGTGGTCAAGCATATCGCCATACATAGAATTTGTGCCTTTCTTCCTGGCAACAAACCCGTCCATCGCATCAAATAGTGTAGATAGAAAGAGGGACACGAATGCCAGTATGATGAAATACCAAGGAATGAATCTTCCGGATATTATCAGAAACAGTGCAGAGATCACAGCGAGAATAAAAGAGAGCACAGTCAGGGTGTCAGGATTGAATTTCATGAAAGGGCCCACCATCCTGTCAAGGATTGGTTCTGCATTTTTCCTGTATGAATCAAGGCCCATTGAAATTACTCTCCATCTTCTTGATGAAAAACAGCGCTGCTTTTAAATTTTTCTCCATATGATCCCCCGTTGTGTCTATTCGCAGTATCCTGGAGACAGGGATAGATTCCATGCATTGGTAAAGGATATCACCTGAAAGGATGCTGTCCATGTTCTGCCCGATTTTTTCCGGAGAATATCCCCTTGCATTCAGCCTTTTTTCAAGTTCATCTTGTTCACATTCCATGTAAATTACGCACCATGGGTACAGAAGATGTGAATAATGGGAATCCATTATGATGGTTCCTTCAGTTTCCAGTTTACTATTCATGCAGTCAATATCCACGACCTGTTCCTCGATGCATCCAAGATCCTGTGCAACCACATTCATATCCAATATCTGATAGCCTTCTTCTGATAGTCTTCTGCACAGCCTTGTCTTTCCAGTTCCCGGTACACCTGTGATCGCTATTCTCAAAAATATCCCTCCAGTTTCCATGGCATGGATAGGTGCCTCCTTGCATTCACAGGAGGTTCATATTTTCCCATGCGAATATTCCTTTCCTCCCTTGAATAGGTGGGATTGTTTCTGTGGGAACATTCCATGCATTCATACACGTTTCTACCCATATTCATGGTTTTCCCTCCGCATACGCCACAGACAGGAGGAAATCTTCTATATATTTCCGAAAGACCCATCAGATCAATTTTCTCTAATTTTATGTTCCCCTTCCCCATGGAACCATAGGCCCTGAGTATGTCACCTGGGCGTAGTTTTTCAAGTATATTCCTGAATTCCTTGGATGGCTCGAAGGCCATAAGGTTTGTATTTACGCCTTTTGTGGAGAATGGTATTGACAGATGCCCACCGATCCCCCTTGAGGGCATTCCAACCACTGTTCCCTGCACAGAGTATGAACCTGACTCTTCCATTGCATCAGGATCACGAATTATATGATCATCTGTTCCCTGATTTGTCTCGTAAATGATGAAATTCATATCATGCTGTGGATAAATTTCTGCTATCCTTGATTGTATCTCAAGAAGAACCTCATAAGAAGTGGATCTTATGCCATATACGACAGGTGTCCTCTCCCTGGGAAAAAGGGCAATGTGTCCCTGTGAATCCATGCTGTTGAATGTCTCCTCTCTTAATTCACATATTTCTCCTATGATCTTCTTATCCCTGTCGGGTACCCTATATCCATGGGGATAGGAGTATGAAATAAGCTCATATGTTCTTCTCCCCGGTCTCCATGCAATGGAGGCAAGGCTACCGATGATTCCCCTGCCGATTCCCCATGTCCTTAAGAAATAGCTGTGATATCTTGCATATTCCATTGATTCTTCAAGATCTATTTCCTTTTGAAGGGCTTTCCTGTAGAATGATTCAGGGGGCCTTTCCATGCAAAAAACCAATGCAGGATTTGTATTTTCCTGATCCTTCGCATAATGATTCTCCACAATATTCTCTGCAGGGGTCCTCAATTCATCTATAAAAGAATCCTCTCCATCATTCCTTGAATTGGACATGATCCATTTACCATCGAATTTTCCAATCCTGAAGGGAGAACTGCCTTTCCTTGAAAACTGGATGCTTATGGCACCGTTTCCCCTTGTTTTGTATGATATGTTGGGGTTGAGCCTCACAAGCCTTGGAAACCTAACTAAATATTTCCTTGCCTCATGTGCAAGAAGAAAACCCACATAGGTTGTGCATCCCCCTTCCCTGGAATCAGTGTCGTCCAACCCTATCCACATTTATTTCCCGAACCTTCTCTGCCTGAGCTGGTATGCCCTTATTGCCCTCAGAAAATCAATCTTCTTCAGGGCTGGCCAGTAGACATCTGAAAAATAAAGTTCGGAATAAGCGCTCTGCCAGAGAAGAAAGTTTGATATTCTCTCCTCCCCGCTGGTTCTCAGAATGAGTTCAGGATCTGGCACTGTTCCGTCGTAGAGATATTCCCTGAATTTATCCTGCCCTATGTCTTCCATTGATATCCTGCCTTCCTTGTAGTCAGATGCAATCTTCCTTATGGCATCCATTATCTCCTCCCTGCCACCGTAACCCACTGCAATGTTAAGCCTGAAATTTTCGTATGAATTTGTGAAATTTTCAAGTTCATTGATTGTTCTGACGAGTTTTTCGGGAAGAATATTGATCTTGCCGATGACTTTTACCCTGATCTTATTGTTTATGACTCTTTTATCCTTCATGAGATTCTTCAGTGAATCATTGATGAGATTAAAGAGGAATTCCACTTCTTCAGGCTCCCTGTCAAAATTTTCTGTTGAAAAAGCGTAAACAGTTATTATTTTTGTGCCTATTTCCATGCTCCACTCAAGAACCTCTTCGAGCTTGTCTTTTCCCTTCACATGACCGATGTTTGGATCTATCCCATGTTCTCTTGCATATCTTCTGTTCCCGTCTGTGATGATTCCTATATGATTTGGGACGGGGCCCCCTTCCTTTATCTGATCCATCATGATTTTTTCGTATATCTCACCAGTTATGACCCCGAGCTTTCTTCCAAGACTCATTCCGAAACCTTCCTGTATTCCAGACTGAACATGAACATGTTTCTTGAATATCCATGAACTATTCTCTTTACCTGGAGAACCATTCCCATGTTCTCCATCTGATTCATCACTTCACCAATCCCTTCCACAGTTTCGATGTAATATATATTGAGAATTCCATCCTGGCAAATATGCTTTATTATTGAAACCAGATCCATGTATTTCAGCATAGGATTGTTCATGACAATTCTCTGAAATATTCCAAGTTCTCCGATAGCCCTGTAGGAATCGTCGTTGATCGGTTTTACTGTCCCCTTCATCCTGTTCAGCCCTATGTTCTCCTTCATCAGTGAGTATGCATCAGGGTTGATATCACAGGATATTATATTGCATACTGCAGATGCTGCCAGATTGATGCTGAATGTTCCGATTCCTGCAAACATATCAAATATTCTCTCTCCATCCTTAATCCTTCTTGAGAGCAGGAATCTTTCGGTGGATAACCTTGGGGAGAAATAAGCTGTCTTCACATTGACCTTGAATCTCAGCCCATTTTCCCTGTACATTGTTTCAGGGTTGTCCTGCCCGTACAGCAGTTCCAGATCCCTGAGCCTGTGTTCACCTTTTATTCCATTATCCAGGTATATGGTTCTTATGCCAGGTTTGACCCTGATAATGAAATCTTTTATGGATTCCACCCTCCCATCATTCCTGCCATGTATTATGGCAATATCCCCTATATGATCAAATCCGCCTGCATGCCCTTTTGGAAAATTTCTCTTTGATTCTTCCCTTTCCAGGATCACAAGATCTGCAGAATCATAATCTTCCCCTACCGGGATGTAAATATATGAATCATCCCTGGTGATTGAGTAATTCATCAGTAATTCCCCACTCTCCCGCAAAGAGGCTATAATATTCTGCGCTTCATTCTTCTGAACCCGGAGGTGCTTAATCAACGGCATTTCTCTTCATGAGCTCCTTTGAATACTCTATTGTTTTTGCAGCGAGATTGTCAGAAAAACCCTTTATGGAAGTAAGTTGTGGAACTGTGGCCCCTGCGATTTCCCTTATGCTCCTGAAACCACTGTCAAACAGCCTGCGGGCCCTCACCCTGCCGATATTGGGAATTGCCACAATGGAAACAATTTCCTGCTTGATTCCTTCCCTCATTCTCAGGCTCAGAATATCAAAGAATGTCGTGTATTGCCTCCTGTATTTCACAGCAAGCCTCGATGCAGCGAAGCATATCCACTCTGCTGTTGCCTTCTTCCCCTCGATGTCCCCATATCCTATGTTGAATTTTCTCTCTATTTCGACAATAGGGACTTCATTCAGCCATGAGATGATGACCATAGCAGTCTTCGCGGCGTTCAGGTCGTCATCGTCCTCCGGCGATTCTCCTATTTCTGAAAGAAATGAATACCCTGCTTCCATATCATTCTGCGATGCAAACAGTCTGACCATGTCTGGTGTCCTGCAGATATGATATATTGCCTGCTCCTCTGTGAGATTTTCCCTTTCAAGGAGTTCAGTCAATGCATATGCCGTTCTCGGATTTATGTAAAGGTTTGACGTCATTATTCCGAATTCTGTGGCCCTGTAGGAGTTTCCATTCACATTAATGAAGTCGTTGTCGCTGAGGAACCTGATGATGTTCTCTGACATTGCCATAAGGTCTTCCTCTCCTTTCTGCCTTGCATACAATGTTGCCCTGAAGAAAGATTCCATGCTTTCCATGTTGGGGCACAACCTTGTGCTGATAAGTGCAAGTATATTGAATCCCATGTTCTTCTCCGTACAGAGGTTTGACATCACAGGCTCAACGCCGTTTTCAAGGAAATCCCTGACCTTGTTCACTGCCCCCGGACTTGTGCAGTATATGTAGGATTCACCAAATTTATCGTATTTTGGTCTTCCCGCCCTCCCTAACATCTGTTCTATTTCCATATTTGAAATATAAGAAGAGTACCCATCGGAGAATCTTGTAAGATCCCGTATGATAACTGTTCTTGCAGGCAGGTTGATTCCTGCGGCAAGTGTTGGTGTGGCTGTCAGAACCTTCAGTTTTTTCTCCTTAAAATTATCCTCTATGAATTCCCTCAGTGAATAGTTGAGACCTGCATGGTGAAAAGCTACACCATGTTTCATAGTCTGATTCAGCATTTCGGAATACCTTGAACCGTCCTCGGACGGTGCTTTTATGTCTGTGTTGACTTTATGGCTCAGCTGTGTGGCAAGATCAGCGCTAAATTTCTCTGCCCTTTTCCTCGTGTTCAGGAACACCAGGACCTGCCCACCCTGCTCAATGGTGTCCTCCACAACCGTTGTGATGTCATTCTTCACCTGCCCTATTTCAACTGAATCCTCATCCAGTATGGCACCTCTGAACAGCATGTATTTTTTCAATGGAACAGGCCTGAAATCGCTCCTAACAATTTCACAATTTAGCCAGCCTCCAATTTCGTCGATATTCTTCAGAGTAGCAGAGAGATCGATTAACTGTAT
>JAKAYJ010000077.1 GCA_021816385.1 Thermoplasmata archaeon | reverse complement strand
ACACTTTCGTCCCTGTTTGCGGAACCGATCCATGGGACCATTATGCTCCCCTTCCTGACCGGAACTCCACTGAGTTCCGTATCAACCCTTGCCACCCTGTAAATGGATTGCACGGGACTCCTGTATCTCAGCACTTCTTCCAGAGCCTGTGGAATGAGTTTAGAATCTCCACGTATGGCATCATAAGTACCGTGATATTCATTGAATGTAAGGAGAGCGTTTGAGATCAGGTTGGTTGTGGTTTCATTTCCAGCTACAAGTAGAAGTATAAAAAACCCTAGACTTTCCATCATTGTCAGTTTTTCCCCATCCACTTCTGCATTCAATACAGAATAAACAAGACTTTGGTCAGGGTTATTCTCCTTTTCGATCATAAGATTCTGGAAATATCTTGTCATATCCTCTATGGTCTTTGGAAAATCAGTAAATGATCTTTCTGAACCGCCAATTATTATATCTGACCATTTCTTGAACTTATCCATATCTTTCAGGGGTATTCCGAGCATGGTCGCAATAACAGTGATTGGGAGAGGAGAAGTAAATCCCTTGATAATATCCACTTCATGCCCCTTCTTTGAATTCAGGAGGTTATCTGCTATTTCCCTGATCTGTGGGGCCATTTTTTCAATTGTCCTGGGTGTAAATGCCTTTGAGACAATATTCCTGAGTTTC
The DNA here is from genome assembly GCA_021816385.1 of Thermoplasmata archaeon. Next base: position 5,194 of record JAKAYJ010000077.1, on the reverse strand, counting down.
GTGTGTTTTGGAGGATCAAGGTTTATGATGCTTTCAGATATGGGTCCTCCTGCAGGATTGAAAGCCTTACCGAACTGTGACGAAAAAGTATTGAAATTTCCAAGTGTTTCTTTGACGTCCTTATACCTGAAAACGTTTACAAGCTTATATTCCGGATCATAATATACAGGGTTTTCTGACCTCATTCTTGCGTACCAGGGAAAGGGATCCATAAGATCCCTTCTCATCTCATCCATATCCTCATAATGCCAGATTTGAATTTATAATTATCTTCATTAAGGTTTTGCTGGTCAGGCGGTAACTATCATCTTCGTTTGATTCTGAATGTTATAACTAACAGAGGTACACTGATTTTAAAATAAGACAGGAATATTTATTACATTCTTAAAAGAACTTATGCCTGTACTGACCTGCCTGACTCTTGTCCTTCGGTAAAATTTTTGACTGTATAGGGCTTTATATAGTAATTTTTCATGTTATGATGTTGTCATTCCCTAAGTTAATTATTATTGCTCTTAGAAGAAACTTGAGACCCAGAATTTTACTTGTTATTCTCTTTGCCTCAATATTACTTGTCCCCTCATTTGCATTTGATAATACCGAAATTTCTAGGAATATATCGAACAACTACTTTCTCGGGAATATCCAACCTAAGAATGATACCATTATTGAAAATAATACAGTCTGCTTCATTTTGATAGGCAATTCTCTTGATGCATTAAACAGAACTGGGGTGAATCTAAGCATATCAGCAGAATTTATTGTTTTGGGTGAACCGGTTTCCGATCATTTAGGTAGCAGTGTTTCAATATTTTACAATACAATATCTAATAATGGAGGAGGGATCTTCATTAACTCATCCCATATTGACTACCTTATATATTCAAAGCTGAAACAATATGGAAATGTATCTTTGAATCAAATTTTTATTCAAAATTACCAGATAAATTCCTTCCGGATTCCAAATGGTACAAATGTTCAAAATGATGTATTTTTCAGTTTCCATAAGACGGATTATTCTGGGAATTCCCATATTTCAACCATGTATTTTTACACCCTTCCGACTTCAAAACTTGGATATTATGGGCTTTCAGAGATTTTTTATACCTTGCCTTCGCAGAGGGGGAAATTCAACATTACTGTTACAGATCCAGATAATCCTGAGTTAACCGTGCTTATTGTTCATGATGGCACTCCTGGTATCGTTTACTCTATTGAAAACTTTCAACTTCTTGATTCTCTCAATGAAAAGGGGTTCGGTAATTTCCGATTTGGAGATTCCCAAGTCAGAATAATAGTTGATTCATCTGTTCTCTCCTACAAAAACAAAGCCAGCCCATACGCTAATATTGGGCCTGCTCTCCTGATAAGTTTTTCTTCACTGTGCATAATTGTATCATTCACTTATTTCCAGAAAAGAGAAGTTCTCTACAGGTTTCTATCCCTGCCAGTTAAGAGATCTCAATTCATCATAGCCACTTTTATTTCCTCAGTAGCCTTCATGCTTCTTGCCTCAGCAATTTCATTCCTTCTCTCGGATCTCTTCTGGAAACTCTCCTTTGGCATATTCCTGAATCCACGCGATCTAATTTATGTTGGAACAACAGAAATTTTTGCCGCCTTTGCCATTACATCTATCTATGTCTTCCTGGGAAGTTTTCATGTTTCAGGGAAAACTGGCATGCTGAATGCTTTCTTTGTGGCTCTATTTCCCCTACTCAGCATTCTTACATCGGCATATTTTTTCATCATCAGTTCCGGTATGTTACAGAGTGGTGAAACCTACCTTCTAGCTCAACATAACTCCTATGCAACATATTACAATTTCATAAGAGACATAATACCATTGGAGAGCGACATTCAGCTCAATAAATATCTATCTTCCTCTCCTTTACTTGGAATAAAGATGGAATATCATACCAATCTCCTTGGCCTGGACCCATTAACCATCATATTGTCAGCAATTTTGATTCCTCTTCTATTCATATCTATAGGAATGATAAGATATTCAGGACGGACTCCTGAATGAAAAATTAACTGAAATAAATAAGATAACAACAATTGGTCAGTATTAATTGATAAAACCTGGTGATTCTTCTCCATGAACTACTTATGTTTAATATTCAGTGAGAAAACAAGATTCTACTATTGATTTTGGAAAAATATATTAGTTTAGATTACTTTGATCAGTGGTGTGGAGAATTCACCATAGACTGCTTATAATCCTGATCTTCATGGTTATAGCATTTATGATGACTCCTGCATTGCTTCCTCATGAATCTTATAGTTATAAAACAACATTTGAAGCCCCAGAATCATCTTCACGGGTAAACACGGTAAAAAATTTATCTGAAAATGAGCCGGTTAACTTATCCACCAACTACAATTCAGAAACTTATGTTTTTACAAACCACAGTTTGATTAAGGGATTTTACTGTAATCATGGAAACGTGAGGCAACCATATGATTCCATATATGATCCAGTAAATCACCTCATTTATGTAATAAAGCTGTTTTCAAGTAGTGTTTGTATCGTGAATACATCCACAAAGAGCATTGTCGACCAGATACCCGTTAATACCCTGGCGTCCTGCATGGTATACTCAGAAACCAATAATAGAATATTTATTTCCAGCATCTGTAATGACTACGTGGTAGTTTTAAACCCTACAACTGAAAGGACTGTAAAGGATATACCAGTGGGCATAAATTCTTACTCACTTGTGTTGAATCCAACAGATCAAAGGCTCTATGTTTTTAATGACGTCAGTAAAAATATCTCAGTTATTAATGCAACAGACTGCGAAGGCGTTGGTTCAATCCACACAAAATATGGCCCAACAGATGGTTATGTTAGTGAAAATGATGAATATTTATTCGTAATTACTAACGAAAGTGAGAGCCTCTGCGTGATAAATATCAGCACTCAGAAAACTGTTAAAACCATTAATACAGGGGCAATCATAAGCGGAATTACCTGTGATCCACTGACAGGAAAACTCTATATTTCGTCAGCCGCGGGACCTGACATACTCTGTATTGATAGAAACACATTGATTCCGGGTAATGAAATTCAGACGACACTTGATGGAAAGCTATTCTATTGCAGCCTGAATAACAGGATATACCTGTCAGATTCCATATCAAGCACTTTTTCTTATCTTAACCTTACAACAATGTCCATGGGAAATATGTATAATGTTTCATCTTTTCCGGTTTCATTTACTCTCATTCCTTCTTACAACCTCATTTTCATTAACGAATTCGTTTCATGCAGTCTTTCGTTTCTCAACTTTTCAACTTTCTCAATAATAAAAACCATCAATACAACATATTCGCCATATTCAGCAATTTACTGCACATTAAATGGATACGTATACATAACTCAGGAATACAGGAATGATATACTGATTCTAAATAGCAGTAATTTCAACATAGTTTCAATAGTACCAGTTCAGATATCTCCTAAACTGATGAGGATTAATCCTTTTAACAGAGAGATATATGTTATAAATTCTTTATCTGACAGTGTTACTGTTTTATCTCCATTAACCAACAAAGTCCTGTATAATGTCAACGTTGGTGAAGATCCTTCAGATATAGTGTTCAACCCGGAAAATGGAACAGCCTTTATTTCCAATTACCTGTCAGGGAATATCTCTGTGGTTAGAATGAATTCAAGGATTGTAAATTATGGTTATAAAACTGGAAAAGGAGTCACCTCTTTATCATATGATCCAGAAAGTGGAGAGTTGTTCATAGCCAATGAGCTTGAAAATAAGGTTTACATAATTCACACTCGAAAGGCTAATGCCAGCATAACGGATCTGAATATTAATAATCCATATTACCTGCTTTACTGCATTGCAAATAATCAGGTATATATTTCAAACAGATCTTTTTCACTCACTATATTCAATCCATCCACAGGAAAATTATCTCACATAAATACACCGCATACACTGGGTGGAATGCTGTTTAACAATCCCCTGAACGGGGAAGTTTTCTACATGACATATGATGGAAAGATACTGATTTTCCAGAGTAATATTGAAACTCCGTCTTATTACATAGTATCGACCTCAAATCAGAAGTGCCTGGCATTTTCAAGGGACAACGGAGATATTTTGCTAACTGACCCATCACAGGGAACCATATCCATACTTGTGCTCAAACCAGAATACCCAGTAAGCATAAGAGAAACCGGTCTGGAGACTGGTACCACATGGTTCTTAAACCTAACAACCTCAATCCATTCTGGTCCCATCTCTTCGAATACATACACATCAATGGTTCCACAGGGCTCTTATCAATATACGGCACAATCTTCAAACAAAATTTTCAACTCCTCCATAAGTGGAAACATAAATGTGAGTGAAAACGGAACTAACCTGAGTATAGCCTTTAGGCGAGTTCTCTACACTGTATTGTTTGAAAGGGATGTATATTCAAACACAACACCGTGGAAAATTTGCACTGACGGTATTTCTATGGGAGCGGACGGAAAGTTTATAGAAATGCAACTTTCAAATGGTAGTTATTTGGCCACAGTGCAGGTAGACTATTCCTCAGGAACAGTTACATTTCCCATAGAGTTTTTCGTAAACGGCACTCATCACTTTGTATACATAGCTATCCCACCTGTAATCGAACATTATCCACCTGTTTCAACAATTGCCCTTGGTTCGGCTATCTTTATTTCTCCACTTGTTTTACTGTCGATTGCTTACCTGTTCCTTGACAGGAGATCGAGAAGGAGGATCTAGGTTTATTTTTGGCAATGAGTGGTGTCCTAACAGGACCACGGCTCAATGATTGGAAAAGCTTATTATCATACTTTTCACTATTAAACTAAAGCATGTCATTTCCCACTCACAGAAAAAAATTCGTCATTTCATTAGTGATAGTATTCCTGATGGTATTTTCTACTTTCGCAGTCACATCCATTAATCAGGGAATTAATAAAAATTCGGTTTCTGAAACGGGTTTTAAGGGAAATACATACGAACGAGAAATTCTATGCAACGAACTGGGTTCAAGAACGAACGTCCCATACAAAATTGATAGGACTGGAAATATTTCGAATACATCTTATGAAGGCAAGATGAATGTAATGATTACTTTCAGGCTCCAGAATGAGAGCAGACTGGAATCATATTTAACTGAACTTTCAGATTCCTCAAGTAAGCTTTAT
>JAKAYJ010000076.1 GCA_021816385.1 Thermoplasmata archaeon | reverse complement strand
GAAAGTCCAACCATCATTGCACCAGAATAGGTATTTCCTATGAGCGGAGTTAGCAATCCCTCCTTGTACTGTTTTTCTTCAAATCCCAGTAACTTTGCAGCCCTGGTAGGGAATTTACCATTTGGCTGATGAAATACTGCATAATCATAGTCTTCAGGCTTGGTTTTCATTCTCTCCATCATTTCCTTTCCAGCAGACACAACATGCTTGAAATAGGCGGGCTCGCCAGTAAATCTCTCCCCGTGTGTAGGATATGGCTGGCCTTCTCTTCTCCAGAAATCTGGAGTATCTGATGTCACAGATAAAGTTGACTTGATCTCTGCCGCAACATTTTCACTTCCTATGATCATGGCTGTACCACCTGCAGATGCTGAATATTCCAGTACATCACCTGGTGCACCCTGCGAAGTATCAGAACCAATTGCCATTCCTGTCTTGATCATTCCTGACTGGACCATTGCAAGTACATTCTGCATTCCTGCTGTACCTGCCTTGCACGCAAACTCGTAATCGGCAGCGAACATGTCGAACTTTGCTCCTATTGCTGAAGACACAATTGTGGCTGTTGGTTTTACTGCATAGGGATGGCTTTCTGAGCCTATATACATTGCCTCTATCTGTTCACCCTTTATACCTCCTCGCTTTAACGCTGTCCTTGCAGCCTCAACAGAGATTGTTGCTACATCCTCATCAGGAGAAGGAACAGATTTACTCAGAATGTAGATACCATTCTTTATGTTCTCCGGATCCTCTCCCCAGATCCTGGCTATTTCGTCTGGTTTGATCCTGTATTTTGGGATATAACTCCCGTAACTTACTATTCCACTTTTTCCCATATCTGGGGTTAAAATTTCAAACATATTTAAAAATTGTTAAATATGGCTTCGACAAATGACTAATCAAAAGTTCATAAATTCAAAAAATAAGGAGAAAATCTGCAAACATGACATGAACTGTAAGCAAAAACAATTAAAGAATAATATCAATAAAAAATAAATAGATATAATATCTATCTCACTGGGAATAAAATGGATGAATTATCAGTAAACGCAAAAAAGGTTTACGATGCACTGAAAAAAATAAATGCAGTATCAGAGGATAAACTGAAAACTGCAGATGACATAATGAAAGCCTCAAATCTAGGGAAAGCACTTGTTAATGCTGCTCTCCAGGAATTATTGAACAAATCCTATGTAAAGAGGATTGCGAGGCAAAAAAGTGCGGGTTATTACGTAACCAAGTAAATTATCTTACACATAAATTTAAGTATATTCTTATACATGCAGATAAGGGGCAATGACCACTCTAATTCTGAATATAGACAGGGATAATGATTACGGAGAGAAGTCCGGTGTTAAAGGACCGGTTGTAGGATACTCCCAGTGCTATAATGCCGCAGTAAAGCTTATAACTGCCGATCCAGAAGATTCAGATGCAAATGCTCTTTTTGGGGCGCTTAAACATTATGAAGACCTGCAATCAAGAGGAGATGATGTTGAAATAGCCCTTGTTACAGGTGATGATGATGTGGGCGAAAAATCAGACGAGATCATTTCAAGTCAGCTTGACAGTGTATTTTCTGATGGGAAATATTCAGATTGCATCCTGATTTCAGATGGCGCAGAAGATGATTATGTAATCCCACTAATTCTTTCCAGAACAAAAATTAGATATGTAAAGCACATAATTGTAAGGCATAATCAGAATATAGAATCGCTTTATTATTATATTGTAAAGGCAATGAAAGACAAGAAACTCCTCAAGAAAATCTTTATTCCAGTGGGACTGATCCTTCTTGTATATGGTGTTGCAGTTCTTTCTTTCGTAGCATTCTTCGACCTGACTGGAAGATTGACAACAAGTCCTTCCCTGTATGCATACACACTCGTCATTGTAGTTCTAGGGGGGTATTTCACAGAGCGTGGTTTTGATATCAGAACAAAGATTGACAGGGTTCTAAATGAGGTTAAAGCCTATTCAGAAGAAGCCAGGGTAATGTTCATATCAACAATAGTGTCCATTGGGATATTCCTTGTAGGAATAGCATCTACTTATCCCATTCTCTATGACCTGAAGATGCTTCCACTAGACAGGATCCTTTACTTTCTGCAGATCTTTGGATTATGGGTATATGTTTCCATAGTCACAAGAGCATTATTCAAGATAGCAGATATCTATATCGGCGGGTCTCCAAGATCAGATACCCTGTTCTATGCTGTTTCATTTTCACTTTCTGCAGAATTTCTGATCCTCGGGATACTTGGATACCTGAGATATTCACTTAAATACGTTGGGTTTAATCAGGCTCTCGAATCAGTAATCATAATCACAGTTGGTATAGCCATTGCACTGGTCACAGCTGCTGTACACAGAAAAAGAATGGCCTTTCTCGGATCAGGAAGTTATACAAGTAAAGATCAAACATGATTCTTTGGGATGATCTATATGAAAGAGTCTGCAAGGAGCTTGAAATAGACTGTAGATCTGATATTGCTGCTACAGAAATCCTGAGTGCAATGGCAGTTCACCAGATAGCGTTTATTGAAAGAATCAACAAGTTCAGGAAAGGTGATTTTATCATCTATGGACCGGCAGGACAAGCTGTGGATAGAAAGGAAACTGGCATGGTTACTATCATTGCTGATTCCGCAATAGAAAGGTTCAAAGACTTAATACCTGATGTAATCGTAACAGATCTTGACGGAAATCTCGACAGGATCATGAGTTGCTGGAGGAATGGATCAATACTGTGTATACATGCCCACGGAGACAACATAAAGAAAATTCTTGAATTTGTCCCATTACTGAAGGGAGATTTCCTCGGTACATGCCAGTCTCAGAGCACAGAAAGCCTGTTAAATTTACACGGCTTTACTGATGGGGACAGGGCCGTAAAACTGGCTCAGTTTCTTGAAGCGAACTCTATCAGGCTGGATGGCTTTGATTTCAGGAAACCTGTGAGTAAATACGGAAGCAGGGATAAGGAAAAAAAACTGAGATTCGCAGAGATGATAATACTTGATTCGGTGAGGGAAAGAACTGGGAAAGAATTTACCTTTATTCCTGAGGTTTTCTGACGATCTCTCCATTCTGAAAAATAACCGGGAAGGGAACAAGGTCCCTTTGAAGGCATAGTTCCACATCCTTCTTCCCACCTATCATACTGAGTCTTTTCGTACCCTGGCCCTTCCTGGTCTGTTCGATATAATAATCAAACTGGTCCTTTCCTGTTTCCAGGTATGTCTTGACAAACATTCCAAAGTAATAATCCTCATCTGCATAGCCATCTGGCCTCCCGGAAAGAACTGCATCAATAGCATTGAAATTCTTAAGTAAGGGAAGGGTTGCAAACACATTGGCATAGGAGCAGATAAATATCACTTCAGAATGCTTTATTTTATTCAGGACCTTAGTTCCATTTGTAGACGTGAAAATGATGGTTTTACCTTCCAGTTGAGTATTCATAACCTCATATGGGGAATTGCTCATCTGGAATCCGGGAACTTTGAACCCATATCTCTCCCCGGCGATTATGTAATCAGGATGTTCACCCTTCATCTCCTTTGCAACTGAAACAGAGCTTACGGGGAGTATCCTGGTAGCACCCCTTTTCAACATAAGCGGCATAGTAGTGGTTGATCTGTATATATCTATGAGAATCTTTGGGTTTTTAGAAAATAAATTTTCCTTTCTACCATTTACAATATTTACTTCCACACATGGTAAAAGTAAAAAAGTATTAAAATGAAACACATATACCCTTTGATTATCATGGCACAAGAAGTAAGAACAATGGTTGAAGGAGGCAAGGCGTCCACAGGACCACCTCTCGGTCCAGCCCTGGGACCTCTGGGACTTAACCTGGGGCAGGTCGTCAAGGAAATTAATGAGAAAACCAAGGATTTCGCAGGAATGCAGGTTCCAATAATCCTGACTGTTACAGATGCAGCAAAGAAAACATACGAGATCAAGGTAGGAGTCCCTCCAACATCAGCACTGCTGAAGAAGGAGCTTGGAATTCAGACAGCTTCTGGAAAGAGAAAGGAAGTAACCGCTGGAGATGCTACCCTTGAACAGATAAAGAAGGTCGCACAGGCAAAGAAGGATTCCATGATGGCCAACGATCTTAAGGGTGCAGTGCTTGAGGTTCTGGGAACGGCTTTTTCATCTGGAATAAAGGTGGATGGAAAGGATGCAAGAGATGTCCAGAAATTGATAATTAGCGGAGAAATAAAGATAGAATAAGGGAAAATATTTAATTCCACATTTCAATAGGGGATACAGAAGCTATAGTAGAACAAACCCGTTTTACTGCGGCAATGCCTCAGGAGGGAAATATGTCAATAGAAGAAAAAGTGAAACAAGCGTTAAAGGAGTCGAAGGAGAGGAAATTTACAGAATCTCTAGATCTTTCAGTTAACCTGAAAGGGGTTGATTTAAGCAACCCAAAAAACAGGATTAACGATGAGATATCACTTCCTAAAGGAAGAGGAAAGGAGATCAAGGTTGCCTTATTCGGGAGTGAAGAGATGAGAGGAAAAGTGAAGGATACAGCCGATTATGTTTTTGGCGCGGAGGACCTATCCAAATTCGCCGAAGACAAGAAAGGATTCAAGAAAATAGTGAATCAGGCAGATTTCTTCCTTGCGGAAGCAAATCTTATGACAACGATCGGTAGATCACTAGGTCAGGTTCTTGGTCCAAGAGGAAAAATACCCAGAGCCGTACCACCAAGCCAGGACCCCTCAAGTCTTATAGTCTCACTGAAAAAAACAGTTAGAGTGAGAAGCAGGGATAAGAGAACATTCCACGTACCCGTTGGAATGAAGACAATGCCGGAGAAGGATATAGCAGATAATGTGAGAGAAGTCATAAAGAGGATCACTTCCCATCTTGAAAAAGGTTACGGGAACATAGACAGCATATACATAAAAACAACAATGGGTAAAGCTGTAAAGATAGATGAAGGTGATTTCTGATGACAGTTACACCTCAATGGAAAGTTGATCTTGTTGATCATATTGCATCAACAATCTCAGAAAGCCCGGTAACTGCGTTTGTGAGCATCAAGGGAATAAGGAACAAACAGTTGCAGGGAATAAGAAGGGCACTGAGAGGAGAAGCATCAATAAGAGTGGTAAGAGGGACGCTTCTTGAAAAAGCTCTTGAAAAGGCAGGAAAGAAAAATATAGATAAACTGAAGGCATTCGTCGGAGGCCAGATCGCACTTGTCACAACAACAGACTCACCTGCAAAGCTGTACTCAAAACTGGAAAAGAACAGGCAAAAGTCAGCTGCAAGGGGTGGAGAAATTGCTGAAGAGGATATAGTTGTACCAGCCAAGGATACAAACTTTCCTCCAGGCCCAATGATCAGTGAGTTTCAGAAAGTCGGTTTACAGGCAGCTATCGAGAAGGGAAAAATAGTAATAAAGAAGGAAATGCTCTTTGTCAAGAAAGGGGACAAGATATCAAAAGAAAAGGCAAAGATACTTGAGAAACTTGAAATTCTTCCTCTTGATGTAGGCCTTGATGTAGTATCTGCATACGAAGATGGCATCATATTTGACAGGGAAGCCATGTCCCTGACACCAGAAAAGGTAATGTCTGACATTGCATCTGCTTTCTCGCAGGGTAAGTTCCTTGCAACTGACATAACATTCATTGTGAATGAAATAATGCCAGAATTAATAGTGAAGGCAAGAATGCAGGCAGAGTCCCTTGCAATGGCAGCCAATTTCATAGATGAGAACAATATGGCATCGTTCATTCTGAAGGCAGCATCGCAGGCTTCGGCACTTCAGAACGAGCTCGAGGGAGAACCCGAGGAAACTAAGGAAGAGACAAAGGAAGAAAAGCCCAAGGAAGAGGATGGGGCTGCAGGGTTTGGAGCCCTGTTCGGATAAAGGAGGTAAAAAGAATGGAATATATATACGGAGCCCTGTTGCTTCATGCAGCAGGAAAAGAA
>JAKAYJ010000075.1 GCA_021816385.1 Thermoplasmata archaeon | reverse complement strand
GGTGGAGGTGGTGGCGGATGCAATCCAGTTACCACATATCCTCCTGTTCTTTCAGGCCTGGAAATAAATCAGCCATCTTCCACATGTTTTGCAAATGGTTCAGCAGATGGTCATATAAGCATATCATACGAAATATCATCATGCACAAATAACGGTCCAATAAGGGAAGGTTACTTTGAGGTGACAACAAGTGGGACTGCGATTTTCTTAGGAACCACTTCAGCGTATCAAGGGGATGAACAATATTTCAGCACAACAGTGAATAATATAGGTTGTTTCAGTGGATTCGAAATTGCGTATGAATATCCAGGGACTTCAACATGGACTTGCCAGCATATGTTAGGTCATGCATTCAACGAATATATCGGCGATAAGGGATTTGAATTTCCAGACCTTCAGGAGTTTCCAGACCAGGGTAAGGTTTTTAACTCTAATGGAAAGATTGTAGCGTCAGTAAGTGGAGGCATGCTTTATAAGAAATTTGGTAGCACCTGTTCACAGAATTTCTACCAGACATTTTTGTCCTATGGGAATGAAATGGGAGCAATAAACAGAGATGTGTGTGTTGTCTATTCAGGACAAAACTCAAAAGACGATACAAACTCATGTTTTTTATATAAAAATCTTGCAATATCCTGTGTGACTGATACGACCAATTATCTTCCAATTGTTTTGGCTGCAATTGCAATATCGGCCACGATCATCGGTGTTATACTTTCCTTTGGTTCAGGTGTACTCATTATGTCTATAGCGGGAGCTTCCGGAGGGGCTGCAATAGGGGCCGCCCTTGCAGAATATGTTTGTCATCCAGACACTACTCAGGTATCTAATCAAGTGAGTGTAGATGGGCACTTCAAATGCTCTGACAGTGCCAGATCAACAGCTCCAAATGAGCCATACGATTATTTCAATTATGGATGTTATCTGGTTTCAAACACATTCAACCAGAACATATCCATAGGGATAAATGAAATTGGTTCTGAACAGGAACAGGTTGATCATTTTACATACAGTGAAGGATTCACGCTTTTTAACACAACCCTCACTGGCAATACGTGTGAAGAACAGCAAACGTATAGTGCTACTTTATCAAGTCCTGTATATCTATTGTTCGGGTAGTTAGGTGATAGTAGTGATTTCAGTATATAATTTTAAAATCAATTTTGAAGAAAAACTACCTCTTCAAAGAAGTATGGCTAAATTTTTAATATCTAATATTGATAACAACACAGAGGTAGATTTAAATGAGTTATGAAGAAGGACATCTAAGGAAAATTCCTGTTAAGTGGGCATACAGAAGATCCTTTTTAGGTTTCCCGAATTACAGGGTAATAGGTGTAATATACGTAATCGGTCTTTACATGTTACTTATTCGCCTCACTTTCCTAATACCACCAGCACAATTCGCCATCGCAGTTGAATTGCTGTTCGCCATAATCGGTTTAATGGTCATGGTTTCAAAAATAATCAAATCAGAAAAGGAAATCAAGAAGTTTACGGGTCATTACTATCTATTTCCACCTCAGGACATTTATGAATGAAAGTATAAATCGATTCAAATGCGAATCCAGTTACCAGGAGTGATCTGACAACTAAAATTTATAGAACTTTTCATATTAAGAATAAACTGTCAAATTCCCTTAAACTTTGGTAGTGTAATACTATTATGAGACTTCGGGATGTGCCTTAAATCGTTTTAAAATGAGTTGTGGATAATAATGTATCAGCTGAAAAATTAGATAATCCCTATTCCGTTGAGTATCAGGAGAATGCTCCCAATCATACTTGCAATATACAGGTATCTGATTATGTCCACTTTCTTCCTTCTATGCATCCCTCATTGTTATTTACAGGTTTCCTTCTCTTCATGATGAAGGTATCCTGCGGCCAGTGCCGAGAGCATGTGCGAAAGATGTATCGAATTTTACCTAATGATAAGAGCATAAGCTAAAAGTGAAGCCCCAGCTATCATTAGGCAGTACCCAACAAAAAGATTAAAATGAGATTTCCTCTTTATCTGATACATATTAAATCGAATGATATGGGGCTTAATTAATCTTCTGCATCATGTAATACTACAGCAGATCCCCCGCTAAATAGGGCTGTTCCCAACCATACCAAACCTGAAATAAATTTCTGCAGGTCAAATATATTGATTATGCCATTCGAGGCAGGAATGGAAAATACTACGAATGCAGCAAGGAGGCTTAGAAGCGATACACCTCCAAGAACATGTTTGAGCTGCAGGTGAAAGGAACGTGCTTTACTTTTCCCTGTACTTCCTGACTTAATTTGTTTTGTCATCTTTTTCACCCTCCCCGTTCAGTTCCTTGTAGGCCATATCAGACAAGTATTCCAGAACGCCTGCAGTCTTCTTATTCACTGTTTCCCCCTTCCGGATCATTTTCTCAACCATGATATCCATTATTTCTTCTTTCGTCATTCCTGGAAGAGCTGGCGTGTTCATAGGATCAAAAGGATCCTTTTCAGATGATTCTCTCGTATTTTGTGAATCATGCTTTATATCATGCGGGTCATCTGGCCGGACACGGTCACCATGACCACCATCGTTTTTGGTTTTCTCTCGATCGATCGACCTGAGGGTGGGTAACCCAAGTCCATTAAGCAGCATCTTCCCTAACAAATATAACAATGGACCTCTTAGTTATATAATTAGAAGGTTAGGCTGTAAACATCTTCGTGGGATCCAATATCTACAAACACTACCTTACAGGGATCCTTTTCGTCTATTTTGTAAAGGATCACTATCTTTTGTTTGTTTACTTTTACCGCACGAATCCCTGTAAGATTATAGCTCTTCGTTTCACCAATAGAGGGATTTTCTAAAACCTTCTTCAATTTCTTTCTAACTTGCTCCTTTATGGAAGCGTCTTTTATTTTAGAAATATAAGGCTCAATGGCAAATATGTCAAAATAATAGCTGTCGCAAGTCATTCAACTGGCCTAAGAAAATAAAGAATCTATTTCAGTGGCTTTCTTTAGAATGCGCTTACCATATACGTTGTTATCTCTGTTGTTCTTATCTTTTTTAATCGCATCTTCCCAGAACTCATCAGAATTAATTTTATTATAATACCAAGCATAGCCATCAAGATCTAATATGTCATTTAGATTTTCCGCTTCAAGGAATGGTTCTGTTTTATCCGCTTCAACTTCAAGTTCTCCTCCACTTTTATCCTTATACGACCTCAGCAGAGAATCTATTTCTTGGCGCAAGTTTGGATCATTTATAGGTTCAACAACTTCTTCATTAACAATTTCTGATAATTTGACTGGGTAAAGGCCATTCATTTTTTCAGTTATTACTATGTTCTCATCCAGATCTTCTATATTTCTTATATCCTCAGAATAAGGACCATAATAATATTTCTTGAATGTAAGATCTGAAAGTCTTTTTCCATGTTTTTTAATATACTGAATTTCTGACAAATAAGCTAATTTGTGGAGTTTTTTTTGCGGTAGAGGGCCGTATTTCAGCAGAATGTATTGTACAAGTTCTATACCTGAAATCATAACTTAATATAGCTACAAAGTTATTTAATTTAGCGCTACGTTTAAATAATGTAAACCTCACGCCTTGTATTCATTCCATTCTGTCTACTAGGACTCGAATGCGTGAGATAAGGTTTATCTTAGTGGTGGCGTTCGATATAGTATGAAGAATGTAACCAAGGTTTATGTAAGGCAAGAACCCTCACTCAAGGATGTTCCTTTAAGCTGCCCTTACTGTTCTGCCATAACTACAATCAAAAGGACAAAGTCAGAACCGGCATGCAATCACTTTGAGGATTTTACACTGTTCAAGAATGATGGAATAGGCCTATCTGAAGTAGATGATCCTGATGATCCGGTTGTAATGATTGAGGCAGTATTCAGGCTATCCGGAAGCAGATATGAAGATGCAGGGGTCAAGAGAATCGGTGAGATAGTGGAAACTGATAAAGGCCTCGAACTCAGGGTAGATGGAAAGACTGAGATAGTTCTGAGTCCTGGTGTTTCCCTGGACCTGGCAGATGATGATAAAGATTATGATGTGAGGACTGATTAAAATGGCCTACCAGGAGAATGATAACCATAAGTATGAATGGGGTGAAGATGATGAAGCTTCCGTTTGAGGATCCTGAATATTCGAAGGACAGATATGACATGTGGCTGATACCCTGGATAAGAAACAGGATTGCAAGGAACATGGATGTCCTTGGCCTGTTTGTGGGACCAAGAGGCAGTGGCAAGTCATATTCTGCCCTGGAGCTTGCATATACCTGTGATGCAACATTCAAACAGGATAAGGTCATGTTTGACGTTACGGATTTTGTTGACTACGTGATCGACGGAAACCTGAAGAAGGGAAACTCAGTAATACTGGATGATGCCGGTGTGTTCATGAATGCAAGGGACTGGCAGTCAGTCCAGAACAAGGCCATATCTGTAGTAGCCCAGTCATTCAGGTATCGTAATCTCATAACATTCATAACAGTTCCAAAATGGAACTACATAGACTCACAGACAAGAGGACTGATCAACATCTTCTTTGAAGCAACAAAGGAACAGGGAGTATTCAAGATAAAACTCCCTGAACCAAACCCATTCAAGGCCGGTGATGACTTCATGGTATATCCCAGGATGCAGACACCAAACAAGGGGATGAGGACAAGGACAGTAACAGTAAAGACTGTCCAGTTCTCCCTTCCACCAAAGTGGTTGATTGATCAGTATGAAGCAAAGAGGGACATAGAGATAAGAAAGAAGCAGAAGGAAGTCCAGAAGCTGCTGCACTCAATGGCAGATAACCAGGAAGGGAAAAAGAAGCCAAAGAGGAATGTCAATCCTAACTCACTGAAGAATCTCAAGCATGTTAATGATCGAAAGGACATCGATAAACCATCGATAGAACATCGATAGGATTTCAAAAGAAATCCTGTATTTTACGTTATTTCTCTCGAAAACCTATGGTAAACGCCATATTATATACATAAAAAAGTCTAAATGACAGCTCAGTTCTGTCCGGTAGTCAGCGAAGTTAATCTATCCCTATTATTTTAGAGAACTCAGTTACCATGATGGACCATCTCAAAATAAGATGCATGTAATAGCAATGCATCGAAAGAATACTGATATCTGACCGATTCCTCTGAGGACATTCATGGATCCTGCATTGTAAGATCTCACTACATTGGAATTATGGCCTAAACAATTTTTTGAGATCCTTAAAAGTGATACCTAATGATTCAATCTCACTTTTACAAAATAGGTTTGTTTACCTTAGGTTATAGGAAACAGGACTGATGACATGGTATAATTACATCATGACCTATCAACGAATTATGAGAACCCGAGTTAATGATATATTTTTGTTAAAACTCGGTTATCTGATAGGATTCTCTCCATGAGAAAAAGATATTCTAAGATCTTCTATGGCCATGGTCAATGAAGGATCTCTAAAATCTGTTACTAAAGTAACAAAAACATAGTTCATCAAAAATGGAGATCAAAACGACACGTGAAATCCAATCCATAAGCGTGATTTAAGCAAATATTATGCTTTTTTACGGCTTTTCAGGGTGTGTTTAACTGTTTGGATGGTATTATGCCTTGGACAAAGAACATGCCTTATAGAGCCTTAGAAAAAGACTTGAACGATATTAGAGCAATGGTACCATATCTGGGAAGCATCTCAATAGAAGAATTACACAAACGCAGATAGCGGATCGCTTTCAATCTCTTTAATGCAATTTAGACTATGAATAATATTGAAAAGATGTCTAAAGAAATAGAATTAAACTAACTATTTTTATTTACTTAATAATATATCTCAAAAAGTGAATCCTTAGTATATAAACAAACTTGATTTATACCCATTCTCACAGGTACACGCATTGAACTTTTACTAGAGTGCGGAAACCGGGATTCGAACCCGGGTTAAGGGCTTGGGAAGCCCCTGTGATAACCACTACACTATTCCCGCTGCTAACGCTGGTATTGCAAATGGTTATAAAAGAAATTTGGTG
>JAKAYJ010000074.1 GCA_021816385.1 Thermoplasmata archaeon | reverse complement strand
GAAGCTTGGGAGTGAAGGTTATGAAGATCACCGAGAAGACGGGAAAGATAGTGGAGGCTATTCCTGTGAATGAGAATGACGAACTCATAATAATGACCAGAAACGAACAGACCATAAGGATCAAGGCCTCGACAATAAGGGAAGTGAGCAGGAATTCACAGGGTGTGAAACTTATAGATGTCAGTGGTGACGATGAGGTCATCTCCGTGGGAAAAGTGGAGCTGGAATAATGAGGAAGCTTTATCTTGCAGGAACAGGGAACGTTTCCAGGAATTTGCTGAAACTGATCGCAAAATTCAATTCTGACATTCAGATCATCGGGATCGAGAACTCCAGGGGGCAGCTGTGCTCAGAAGAAGGTCTAAACATGACAGAGATCAATAAATTCATGAGTGCTCCAGAAGATTTCAGGAAGTCGGAGAGTATCAGAAAGCTTGATTTTGATGTTTATGTGGACATGAGGACTGCATCCAGAAATGGTGAAAGGGAAAGGGATGATTACATTGATCTCATGAAAAATGGAAAGCATATTGTAACTGCCAATAAATCGGGACTTGCTAACTTCTTCCCAGAAATAGGAAGAGCATCAATGGAAAATCATAAAAAACTCTATTTCGAGGCAACAGTTGCAGGCGGGCTTCCAATATTTTCACTGCTGAGAAGTAGTTTTCCATCCTTTACTGTAAACAGTTTCACCGGTGTCGTAAATCTAACATCGAACTTTGTGATGAAGAAGGTAAATGGAGGGATGAGCCTGAAAGAGGCAAAGAGGAAGGCCACCGAAGAGGGTGTTGCAGAAACGGATATGACAGATGATCTGGACGGAACAGATTCCGCAAGAAAAGCGGTCATTCTTGCAAATTCGCTGTTCAATATGCCTCTGCGACTGAAAGAATTGAGTTACTCTGGAATAAATCCTGATAATATTAAAATGAATGAAATGCTCCTCGCGAAGCTTTCCATGGATGGAGAATTCACTGTAGAGTCCAGGGTATTCAAACTTGAGAATGAGGACCCATTCCTCAGGCTGGCCCCAATGGGAATGGCATGTACCATAGGGTTTGCTGAGAGGAATCCGGTTTATATCTCAGAAGACATGGACGGGCCTCTTGAGACAGCAGGTGCTGTTTTCAGTGACATTCTTTCTGTATGAATACCCTATTCTACCTATTATAATCACAATCCTATTTAAATATCCATTTAGAATCACTGTCTGACAGAATGGCAGACTGGAACCTTTTTCCTGATAAATACAGGATTTTCAATGGAAAACATGAAATAATTCTTGAATGCAATGATAACTCTCCCATTGAAAACTATTCAAGGGCACACAGTATAAAAATTCCACTCATAGCTCTTAATGACGAAAGAAGGATGCTATTCATGTATCTCCTGAATGAGGAAAATCAAAACAGGGATCAGGCAATTTTCAACCAGAAATATGGTGGAAGAAAAATAGGTAACTGTTATACGTTTTTTGCTTCCAGTGATTTACAGGGAAGCACAGGGAAAATAGGAGAGATTTTAGAGATTCCATCCGTCATGGCTGGAATAAATTACGTAATGGGCGGCAGGCATTATATGTCATTCACATTTTCTGAACGTTTCATGCAGGATATAAACAATTTCATATCAGGTTTACTTGATGATGAAAAATTTAGAGTATGGAAACTGAAAGAGATCAGTTTCATGGAGTATATCACATCCTTGGAGAATATGGAAATTGACAGGGTAGAATTTTCCCTTGATAATTATGATCTAAATATTGGGGAGGAGTATCTGGCAATCCTTAAATTCCCGTCTCTTGGAAGAGTCCCTTTTTTCATGGTATATCACGAAGGCAGTACAGTTCCACCGGATGCTGAGAAAATAGATGATAATTCCTATGAGGTTGAGATAAGCGATGAACTGGTTATGCAATTCAACAGCAAGAAAGGAGCCATTCTCCCACTCATTTATTTTGGGATAGAAAAGAAGGACAGGGTTTTGAAATTTACATTCCTTATTCACAGGGTATATCAATCATATTTGCTGAAAATCATCGGTAATATCCCTGTAAATTTCAAAAATGTAAAAATTTACGAATTGAATATATTCCCGCTTGGCTAGATTATTATAAAGCAAAAGCTGGCAGGTACTGTGTCAGTATCAGGACAGTGAGGAATGATATGCCTATGAATGAATTGGAGTTAAGGAATGAAACCCTTACTGTAGAAGTATCATCCGGATCAAGTATGTAATGCTGATATATTATGAGGAAATAAATCAGAACGAGTTCTGCAGCGTAGAAATAACTGTTTATGTAAAATATGAGCAGGGTGAAAAATAAGAGGGTAAAGGCATGAGTAATATCTGAAATAATCATCCCATTTCTTATCCCATAAGCAGTCATGACTGTCTTTAGATCATTCTGCCTGTCATATTCCACATCAGGTATTGTGTATACCATGTCAAAGCCTCCAATCCACGTAGCAGTTGTGATTACCAGGATATATATTTCAGGTGATGATGGAAAGTGAGGGATAACGGCAAGGTATCCTGCCATGACACCAACCCCTATGGTCAGTCCCATGAAGAAATGCCTCCATCTTGTTATTCTCTTGAGCATGGGATCTATTATGAAAAGAGCAAGAACTATTGGAGAAAGAATGAAGACAAACGTGTTGAGCAGGAAGGTACAGAGCTCAAATAGGGATGCCACAATAACAGTGAATGTAATGGCACTTGAAGTTGACAGGGACCCATTAACCAGTCCCCATTGCCTCTTTCTCGGGTTGATCACATCATACTTCTTCCCAAGCAGCCTGTTGATCGACATTCCTGTTGCTCTTGCAAGTGTACCTGCAAGTATTACAAGAATGATGATCCTGGTTCCCGGATATTTTCCTGCAGCAATAAAGCTACCTGCCACTATGAAAGGTATATCAAAAACTGTATGTTCCAGTTTTATGTAATCGATGAAACCTTTTAATTTTGATTCTTGAACTTCGTTCTCAGTTGATCTACTCTTTCCTGAATATCCTGTTTCATTGAAAGTGTTTCCGGCCATGGCCTGTTAAATCCCTCCGATTTCCATTTCCTGGTTGCATCTATACCCATCTTTGATCCATAGTTCAGAAGCGATGAGGCATGATCAAGCGTATCTGTATGCGTTCCGGGGATAATAATGACATCCCTTGCAGGGTCAATCCTGGTGCTCATGGCCCATATGACCTGTTTTCTGTCATGTACGTTTATATCGTCATCAACAACAACCACTATCTTGGAAAACATCAGCTGACCGGTACCCCACACAGCAAACATAACCTTCTTTGCATGACCGGGGAATCTCTTCTTTATGGAAACAACTATCATGTCATGAAACACTGCTTCCTCCATCGTATTCATATCAACAATTTCCGGTATCTGCAACTTTACAAGAGGAAGAAACAGTCTTTCTATTGATTTTCCCATTATCACATCCTCATGCCACAGCTTGCCCACAATGGTTGTTGGATAAACAGGATTCTTTTTCTCCACTATTTTCTTCACGTGAAATACAGGGAACACTTCCTGCAGTGAATAATATCCAGTATGATCTCCAAAGGGACCTTCTATCCTCGATTCGGAAGTATCAATATAGCCTTCCAGTACAATTTCTGAATTCATCGGATAATAAAGATCAACACTCTGCCCCTTTACAAGGTTTGTCCTGTCCTTGCTGATCAATCCCCAGAATGAGAATTCATCAAGTGGATCTGGAAGGGGAGCAACTGCCGAGAATATTGTTAGTGGGTCTGTTCCCAGGGTAACAGACACATCCATGATCTTTCCTTTCTCCTTATATTCATCAAAATGCTTTGCCCCATCCTTATGGATCTGCCAGTGCATTCCCATGGTTTCCGAGTCATATTTCTGCATCCTGTACATGCCTGCATTTTTCCTGCCTGTTTCAGGATCACTCGTAATGACCACAGGTAGTGTAATGAATGGTCCTGCATCATCCGGCCATGTTGTACATATGGGATACCTGTCCAGGTCAACGGAATTGATAACACTATAGGAAGATGGTAATTTGTCGTGCAATTTTGGCCTCAATCCTCCAAGTTCCTTCAGCATCTCCATGCCCCTGCCAATCAGCGACTCACTTTCTTTCGGCGGCCTGATCAGGTTTCTCAGGGCATTTCCAACATTCTCCGGTGTGTCTCCAAGAATGGAATTCATCTTCTCCTGTGTTGAAAAAATATTACCAATAACCGGGATATCGTAGCCTTTTACCTTTTCAAAGAGAATCGTTCTTCCCTTTCCTGCCCTCTCTTCCTCACTCAGAATCCAGGTAAGTTCCAGTTCAGTGCTTACCTCATCTTCCATCTGGATGAAATCATTTTTTTTCCTTCGATCGGAAATGAAATCATTAAGGTCATCATAAGTCATGCACTCATATTCTTATTTTTAATTTATTGTTTTCTTAAATTTTTTCTTATATAACACAATTTTACACAGTTTTTATCTGACCTGTTCGGCGACAACCTTCACAAAACCTTCAGATAGCTCCTTACTGACCGATCTGAAATTGAATGCCATGAGGAATCCATCAATGCCCGCACCAGTGCATTTGGAGGCTTCAAGGCTGTAACCGGCCCCCGAAAGTGTTACTGTCACTGAATCACCGTTGAATTCTATATCAAGCATGCTTGCTGGAATTACATCCCTGTACTCCTTCAGCATCTTGCCAAGGTCATCCAGGTTTTCTGCATACTTCTTCAGGATGTCACCTGCAACCAAACCACGGTCGTACCACTTCTTCAACGTGGAGTCCTCAGAAAATGACATGGCGTTCTTTATCATCCCATCAAGTAATATACTGGGTATTGGAACAGAATCTGTCTCCTTAAGAAATCCAAGGAGATAGCCTGCCTTTTCAAGGTCATCAAGGCGAAGACCCATCTTACTCATCTTCATGTAGAATGAAATGGCCTCTGCAACAGTAGAACTAACGGTTTTCCTGCTCTTTTCACACATATCGTTCAAATCCTTCACCAGTTCTGGTCTGAGGCTCACGTTTATTCTGGACATTCACACAGGTATGGTGAAACACAAAATAAATATTTATGACATATTCATCCTTTCACTTCATTTCATACAAAATTACACAATTAAGCACAAATATACACATATTTGCGTCTTCGCAATAATTGTTGTGTATTATTATCCATTAACATAGATATATAATCCTCTCATACCTGAATGATAATCATGTTAAACGTATTATTTGGTACAACTTTGTTCGTATCGGTCGCCAGTTTCATACTGGCAGTCTTCATGACAAGGAATTACACAACTTCCCATGGGAAAAGCCAGTTTTTCTGGTCTCTCGGATTATGGTTGTTCTTCATTGATGCCCTCCTCGAGATATTTTTTGCCATTGGAGCTGCCGATCAGTTACTCTTTGATCTCTACCTGTTCACTGTGGCTGTTCTTGTTCAGTCACTGTCCATGGGTTCCATTCTGTTGCTAAAAAAACCCATTTATAACAGGGTCTACTCAATTTTCTCTGTTATAGCCGATATTCTTCTTGCTGTTACTCTGGCGCTAATTCCCACTGGAAACATTCTCATAAGTGGTGTAGTAGCAGGTGCACTTCCCATAGCTGTAATAATAACGTCTTCAATAATCTCGTTCCCTGCTGCAGTAATACTCATTATAACCGCTCTTATATCGTTCAGAAAAACCTCAAATAAAAAGATGATCAGCATAATTATAGGTACACTAATTGTAAGTGTGGCAGGTTCACTTTATATAGTATCATTCCCTGAAACACTTTATTATGCTGAGCTTCTAGGGATCATTTTCATGTGGGCCGGCTTCTTCAATTTCAATTCAATAATAAGAAGAAAGGAGGTTAAAAATTATGCTGTCAGCTAATTTTGACAGGTTCCTGTTTGCATACACAATAGGTTCTCATATAATTATAGTGAGTGCAAGCATAGCGCTGAGCCTGATACTAGTAATACTTGAATTTATGCTTACAAGAAAGGATAAACCGGAGTATAAAACGATGCTCTTCAAGCTCAAGAGAATGTTTATAGTTTCATTCGGTGTGGGTACAGCAAGCGGTATCGTTCTGGCAGTGGAACTGGTTAACCTGTT